>NZ_JBEYYT010000038.1:0-13911 GCF_040645715.1 Spirillospora sp. NPDC046719
CGTCCCGGACGGCGGCGCGGCGGCGCCGGCAGCCGGACGCGGGAGCCTCCCGGGCCGCCGCCAGAACGCCGCAGGCGCCCGCTCGCGCGCAGGACGGGCCCGCTGCACCCCAGGGCGTTCCCGCGGCCGCACAGACGCCCTCACCGCCGGACGCCGACCCGGCCCCGCTCCCCCGCCGGCGCGAACGTCCTGAAGCGGCCCCGCGGCCCGAGCCCGCGCCGCGGCCCGCGCCTGCGGCCGCGCGGGAGACGCCGGCCGATCCTCACGGGCTTCCGGTTCCGCCGCTGCACGGCGCCCCGCACCCGACCTCCGCGCCCGCGTCGCAGGAGCAGAGCGTCCCGCACGGATCGCAGGCGGCCCGCCTCACCACCCCGCAGCCCGCGCCCTTCGGTTCGCAAGGCGTCCCCTCGAACCCGCAGCCCCACGGCTCACCGGCGGCGCCCGGAACGGCCCCGGGTCCGCAGCAAACGGCGCGGGACATTCCCCGGCCGCCGGAGCTCGGCCGTAGAGGCGCCGCCGTTCCCCCCATGGAGGCGCCGACCGCGTCCTCGTTCCAGCCGCCCGCCGCCCCCGCGCGCACACACGAGGAACCCCTCGTCCAGAGCCCGCCGCCGCAGGCTCCGGCGTTCGACCGCGTAGAGCCCGTGGCCCCGCGCGAGACGACGCCGAACCAGGTCCCCCTGGACCCACCGGGACCGACGCGTCCCACTGTGGTGCCCCAGGACGTGCCCCTGCCGGTGGGCGATGTTCCTCGTGAGACCGTCCCGAGCGGCGACGCGGCTCCGGAGAACGCCGACCGCCTGGACGCGGCGTCCGAGACCGTGGTCATGCAGAAGGTCCTCCGCCGCGAGCATGTGCAGCACTACCTGGAGGGCGGTTACGACCTCGTCGCCGGGTACGTGCACCGGCTCCAGGACGTGGCGGAGCTGAACACGCCCGCCGCCCTGATCCGCTGCCTCGGCCTCGTGTACGAGGGGTCGCCGTTCGCCCCCGGCGACGAGGAGATCTTCGTGGTCCGGTGGCCCGCGGTGAAGCCGTCGCTGTTCCGGCGGCCGCTGGGCGGCATCGACGAGTGGAGCATGGGGATCATCCCGGGCGGCTGGGTGATCGAGAAGGCGCCGTTCCCCGGCTCGGGGTACGCGCCGGGCGACGGCCCCGCCGTCCCCGAGTTCAAGATCGAGAGCCAGCGGCTGCCGCACGGCGCCGAGCTGTACCGGCTCGACGCGGCCGGGCGGGAGTCGCTGGTCGCGGCGTACGACGCCGACCTGCGCCGCTGGCTCGTCAGGCTCCCGGGAGGACGGGGATGAGGGTCCGGCACGGCTTCTTCGCGCGCTGGCGCGGCACCGAGTACGAGGCCAGCCCGGACGGCGACCGGGTGCGGCTCTACGTCAGCGAGCACGCCGACGGGTTCCGGCAGATCAGCCCGGGCCGGTTCGTCCAGGTGGTGCCGGCCTCGGAGGTCGAGGACGTCCGGTACGTCAGCACGTACTGCACGTGGCGCGGCGAGCCGTTCGTGGTGCTCGGCGAGCACCAGGGGTGGCTGCGGGTGGAGTACACCGGCGGCAAGGCGCCGGTGGCCGAGAGCCTCGGGCTGGAGCTGTTCGACCGCGGCGTCTACCAGGCATGGGCTTCCAAACACGAGGTCGAGGACGTGCGCGAGGAGTCGGTCTGAGGCGAGCCCGGCCCCGGCCGGCCGGGCGATCGGTGGTAGGTCTTGGGCATGGCGGTCATCGACATCAACGCCGACCTCGGCGAGGGGTTCGGCATCTGGGAGCTGGGCGACGACCTGGCGTTGCTCGACGTCATCACGAGCGCGAACGTGGCGTGCGGGTTCCATGCCGGCGATCCGCTCATCATGCGGCGGGTGTGCGCCGCGTCGGTGGAGCGCGGCGTGACGATCGGAGCCCAGGTCTCCTACCGGGACCTGGCGGGGTTCGGCCGCCGTGAGATGGACGTGGCGCCGCCGGAGCTCACCGCCGAGGTGCTGTACCAGATCGCCGCTCTGGACGGCATCGCGCGCGCGGAGGGCGGCCGAGTGAGCTACGTGAAGCCCCATGGCGCGCTGTACAACCGCATCGCCCGCGACGCCGTGCAGGCCGCTGCGGTGGCGGACGCGGTGCGCGCCTACGACGCGACATTGCCTCTGCTGACGCTTCCCGGGTCGGCCGTGCACGAGGTCGCCCAAGGGCTGACGGTGGTGGCCGAATGCTTCGCCGATCGCGCCTACACGCCGTCGGGCGGGCTCGTGTCGCGCCGTGAGCCCGGCGCGGTCGTGCACGATGCGGACGCCGTCGTGCGGAGGGCGGTGCGGATGGCGGTGGAGGGAACGGTCGTCGCGGTGGACGGCACCGAGGTCCCCCTTCAGGCGCGTTCCATCTGCGTGCACGGTGACACACCCGGCGCGGTGGCGCTCGCGGAGTCGGTCCGGTCCGCGCTGTCCGGCGCGGGCGTCGCGCTGGAGCCGTTCGCGTGAGAGTCCTAAGGGCCGGTGATGCGGCTCTCCTCGTGGAGACCGGTGACCTGGCGACGGCCCATCGGCTGAACGCGGCGCTGCGCGAGGCGTCCTGGCCCGGCGTCGTGGACGTCGTCCCGGGCGAGCAGACCGTCCTGGTGGTGGCCGACCCGTCCGCCGACCTCGACCGTCTCGCGGCCCGGCTGCCGGACCTGGCGCTGCCCGACGACGCGGAGGGCGACGCCGAACCGGTCGAGATCCCCGTGGTCTACGACGGGGAGGACCTCGACGAGGTGGCGGCCCTCACCGGGCTGTCGCGGGAGGAGGTCGTCCGCAGGCACGCGTCCGGTGCGTACACGGTCGCGTACCTGGGCTTCTCGCCCGGCTTCGGCTACCTGACGGGCCTGGACCCGGCGCTGCACGTGGCGCGCCGCGAGTCGCCGCGCACGGCGGTCCCGGCGGGATCGGTGGCGATCGCGGGACGGTACGCGGCCGTCTACCCGTCCCGGTCGCCGGGCGGCTGGCGGCTCCTCGGCAGGAGCCGGCTGCCGTTGTGGGACGTGACGCGCGAACCGCCGTCCCTGCTGCGGCCGGGGACGCGCGTCCGGTTCGTCCCGGAGGAGCCTTCTTGATCGAGGTCCTCCGGCCCGGCCCGCTGGCGACCGTCCAGGATCTCGGCAGGCCCGGCTTCGCCCACCTCGGCGTGCCGCGTTCGGGCGCGGCCGACGAGCGCGCCCTGCGCCTCGCCAACCGGCTCGTCGGCAACCCCGAAGGCGCGGCGTGCGTGGAGTTCACCTTCGGCGGCGGCTCCGTGCGGTTCCACGAGGACGCCTGGGTGGCCGTCACGGGCGCACCCTCGCCGATGTGCATCGACGGGCGCGCGCATGGGACGAACGCGCCGTGCCATGTGCGGCGGGGAGGCGTGCTGGAACTGGGCACGCCCGCGCACGGCCTGCGCAGTTACCTCGCCGTGCGCGGCGGCATAACGGTCGACCCTGTGCTCGGAAGCAGGTCGACCGACCTGCTGTCGGGTCTCGGGCCCGCGCCGCTGTCGCCCGGTGCCCGGCTTCCGGTGGGGCCTGCGGCGGACCTGGGCGCCATCACCGTGGACGTGGCGCCGGTCCCGGGCATGCCGGAGACGCCGGTCCTGCGCATACTGCCCGGCCCGCGCGCCGACTGGTTCACCGAGGACGCGATGGCGACGCTCACGTCGGCGCCTTACCAGGTGTCGCCGGACAGCAACCGGGTGGGCATCAGGCTCGACGGGCCCCCGCTGGCACGGTCGCGGGGCGGGGAACTGGGCAGCGAGGGCATGGTCACCGGCTCGGTCCAGGTGCCGCCCAGCGGCCTGCCCATCGTCTTCCTGGCCGACCATCCGACGACCGGCGGCTACCCGGTCGTCGCGGTGCTCGCCGCGGCGTCGGTGCCGGACGCGGCGCAACTGCGTCCAGGGCAGCACGTCCGATTCCGGACCTGACGCCGCCCCCGGCCCGGACGGACGCCCCGGTCAGGACAGCGGCCCGGTCAGGACGGCCGCCTCCTGGTCAGGACAGGGGCGCGGGCGCGGACCCGTCCAGATGCGAGACGTCGTTGAACCCGCGGATCGACGACAGGCCCTCCTTCCACACCAGCACCGAGATCGACCCGTTGTCGGGGGTGAGGAACGCGAACGGCCGGGATCCGGTGGCGGCCGCGAGCGCCTGCCCGATCACGCCGCCGTGGGTGAACACCGCCACGCGTCCGCCGGGATGGGCGGCGGCGACCCGGCCGAGGCCCTCCCGGACGCGGGCGGCGAACGCCTCGTCGGACTCCGCGCCGGGGATGACGTCCCAGCGCTCCTCCGCGACCATGCGCTGGGCGACCGGGTCGTTCTCGGCGACCATCTTGCGGAACAGGCCGCCCTCCCACTCGCCGAGATGCACCTCGCGCAGGGCGGGCTCGACGCGCGGCTCGATGCCGAGCTTGCGCGCCAGCGGGGCGGCGGTCTCCGCGGTCCTGCGCAGCGGGGTCACGTAGAGGGCGTCCAGCCGGGTCGACGCGAGCCGCTCCGCGACCCGGTCGGCCTGCTCGCGGCCCTCGGGCGCCAGCTCGGGATCGCCCTGACCGTCCACCAGCGGGAACGGCGCGTCGGGGCGGGCCGGTGCGGAGGCCCCGTGCCGGATCAGCAGCAGTTCGGTCGCGCCTTCCGGCGGCTGGTAACGCCTCTGCCGGTATTCGACCGGCTGGTCCCGCTCGTCCACGGAAGGCACCTTATGCGGGTCGCTCGCGGCCGCATCACGCCGGGGTGAAGGATCCCGCGCGTCCGGCGCGCCGCCGACGGTCAGGCCAGGAGCCGCCCCAGGCGTTCCCGCTCGGCCTCGAGAGGCCCGGCCGGGAGGTCTTCGAACGCCGTCACGGCCGGGTTCCCGTCCTTCGCCTCCCACACCCCGGCGACGCGTCCCTCGTGCAGGACGACCGGGGAGATCCAGCCGCCCGTACGGCTCACCTCGGAGCGCCGATCGACCGGGATCAGATAGAGGGCGCTGGTTCCAGCTCCCAGGACGTACTGATCGAACGCCCCCAGGAGCCGCACCGACGTGGCCGGTGCGGTGTCCACCAGTTCATCGAGGTGCCCCTCCAGCACGTGCATGGGCACGCCCTCGACCTCGACCATGGACAGCCCGTCCGCGGCGGCGTCGAACCAGCCCTTCACGTCCTTCTTCCGGTTGCCCTTGCGCATGAGCCAGTTGTCGAACATCTCGGGCGTGGCGGGGCCGTGCGCACCGAGGTAGGCGTGGATGACCGTACGGGCGGCCTCGTCCACGGGCGGCAGCCCCTTCCATGCGGGCAGCCAATGCTCCGGTGCCGTGAACGTGACCCGCGTTCCCTGCGGCGGCCCGTAGCAGAGGACGCCCCACCAGGCCAGCGGCTTGAGGAGCGTGCCCCACCCGGAGCCCAGCACCTCCGCGAGGTGCCGAGAGCCGGTCTCCTCCACCACGGCGGCGGTCAGCTCCTCGCGCGTGAGCGCGCCCCCGCCCGCGAGCGCTTCGGCGGCGGCTCCGGCGATCGCCTCCAGATCGGCGGGGGTCGCGCCGAAGTTCCGCTGCCAGGTCGCCTTCTCCCAGTTGCGGACGGCGGCGCACAGCACGAGGTAGGCGGCGACCTCGTCCGCCGGGAGCAGGTGCAGTGTGCCGCGCATGGCCCACGTCTTCACGAGCGTCCTGTCGTCCAGGACCGCGCTCGCCACCTCACCGGGCCTGGGCGTCTCCTGACGGACCGCCACGGCGAGCTCGGCGGCGGAGGCGACCTGCGCCTGCACGCCCGCCAGGCGCCGCGCGATGTCGACGGCCGAGACATCGCCGGGCGATTCGATGTACTGCCGCCGCATCCGCCAGGCCAGCACCTGCCCCCACGTAACCGAGGTCATCACCCGATTAGACACCGGACCGCCGACAGAATCGCCCGGCGCGGGGCTCAGGCCAGGCGGTGGCTGAGTTCGGCGAAGGCGTCCCGCACGTCGTCGGCCGTCAGCAGGGTCAGGTCGGCGGCGGTCGCGGCGGATCCCAGCCCGGCCGCCCGCAGCGCCCGGCACGCGCACGCCTTCTCGTACAGGGACCGCGCGAAACGGCCGTTGCCGAGCTCGTCGATGCGGCCCGTCCCGCAGACGTGCTGGAAGACCAGCGCGAGGTCGTCGAGGGCGCGCTCCTCCCACTGGTCGCCGCCCTGCTCGGCTATGAGCTGGGCTATGCGCAGCAGTTCGTCGGGCCCGTAGGAGGGGAAGTCCACGCGGACGTCGAAGCGGGACGCGAGCCCCGGGTTGGACGCCAGGAAGCGGTTCATGTCGGCCTCGTATCCGGCGAGGACGACGACGAGGCGGTCCCTGTCGTCCTCGGCGCGCTTCAGCAGGACCTGCACCGCCTCGGCGCCGAACGCGTCGCCGCCCGAGTAGCCCGGGTTGGTCAGCGCGTACGCCTCGTCGACGAACAGCACGCCGCCGAGCGCCGAGTCGACGACCTTGTTCGTCTTCAGGGCCGTCGCGCCGAGGTGCTCGCCCACGAGGTCGGCGCGCTGCGCCTCGACCACCTCCGGCCGCGCGAGCAGCCCGAACGCCGCGAAGATCCGGCCGAGGACCCGCGCGACCGTCGTCTTGCCCGTCCCCGGCGGGCCGGTGAACACGAAGTGCCGCGTCGGCGGCCGCGCGACGAGCCCCTGCTCGCGGCGCATCCGCGCCACCTGGAGCTGCGCGGCGATCTCCCGGACCTGCCGTTTCACCGGTTCGAGCCCGATCATCGCGTCCAGCGAGCCGAGCGCCTCGTCCAGCGTCGGCGTCTCGGCGTAGCCGCGGTACCGCTCGGTCACCTCCGCGAAGGCCGTCTCGACGTCCTCTTCGAGCAGGGTCACGAGGTCGTCCGCGCTCGGTGCGGCCGGTTCGCCGGACGACGCGACGGCGTCGACGACCCGTACGTCACGCGCGCGCGCCGCCGCCTCGGTGAGCGTGCGGACGAACCTTCCGTTGCCCAGCTCGTCGACGATGCCGCGGCGCTCGACCTCCTCGAAGCGGGCGGACAGCCGGTCGCGGGCGCCGGGCGAGAGGCGGTCCTCGCGGAGGCCCGTGTGGTACTCGGCGATCTGGAGGAGTTCGGCGGGCCGGTACGACGGGAAGTGCACGCGGGTGCCGAAGCGGGACGCGAGGCCGGGGTTGGAGCCGAGGAACTCCTCCATCTGCGCGTCGTATCCGGCGAGGATGATCACCAGGTTGTCGCGGTCGTCCTCGGCGCGCTTGAGGAGCGCCTGCACGGCCTCGTCGCCGAACCGGTCGGGCTGTCCTTCGGCGGAGTTGACGAGGGCGTACGCCTCGTCGATGAAGAGCAGCCCGCCCAGGGCGGAGTCGACGAGCCGGTTGGTCTTGATGGCGGTGGCGCCCAGGAACTCCCCGACGAGGTCGGCGCGGTGGGCCTCCACCACCGTCTGCCGGGGCAGCAGCCCGAACGCGTAGAAGATCTTCGCGAGGACGCGCGCGACGGTGGTCTTGCCGGTGCCGGGCGGTCCCACGAACACGAAGTGCCGCATGGGCTTCTCCGTGGGCACGCCGGCGGCGGCGCGCATGTGCGCGGCCTCGATGGACGCGGCGATGGAGCGCACCTGCCGCTTGACCGGCTCCAGCCCGATCATGGCCTCGAGCTCCGCGAGGGCCTCCGCGACGGAGATGCCCGGTTCGTCCGTCCCGCCGGCGTCACCGGTCGCCGCGGCGTCCACGGCACCGGCGGCTTCGGCCGCCTGAGCCGCCGCACGCGGCCGCTGGGCCGCCTGCGCGGCCGCCGGGGCCCCGGAAGCCGAGCCGGGCGCGTCGTCGCGCGAGGCGCCGGATGAGGGCCGCGCGGACCCGCCGGTATCCCGCCGGTCGGGCCGGTCACGCTTCTCCGGGCCGGAGGGGTTCCGCCGAGATGCCACCGTCGCGTCCCCCTTCGGGGCGGCCTGCTCCTGCACCCAGCCGGTCTCGTACGCCTCGGCCGGGACCGCGCGCCGCGCCTGGTCCCAGCGGTAGGCGAGCACCGCGAAGGCCGCGGCCCATCCCGGCAGGACGCTCGCCTGCGGAAGCGGATGCGCGATCGCCGCGGTCGCCACCCCCGCCGCGCCGAGCGCGAGCAGCGCCGTCCGCCAGGGCGCGTACCCGCGCAGGCGGAAGGCCATGAACGCCACCGGCAGGGCCAGCAGCGCGAGCAGCAGTTCCGGGCCCAGGTAGGGCGGGTGCCCGCCGTCCGGGTAGAGCCGGCCCAGCGGCACCGACAGCGCCAGCCATGACGCGACGACCGCGACCACCGCCATCCCGGTGGGCGAGCGGAGCGTCAGGTGGACGACGATGAGCAGGATGACCGCGAACGCCGCCGTGCCGAGGACCGGCCCGCCCGCGACGACCACCGCCGCCAGCACGAGCGCGACCAGCAGGACCCCGCCGAGGAACCGCAGCCCCGCCGGGATCTGGAAGTAGCGCCAGCGCAGGCGCTCGAAGAGATCCCGCGCCGCGGCGTCCTTCGCCGGGCGGGAGCGGGACCTGCCAAACAAAGCCATCAATAAGCGAGTAAAGCGCAGGACAGGCCGGAACGGGACTCCCCGCGCCGCGTTCATTGACTCCGGTGGAGGCCGCCCGGTCGGGAGTCCTGTTCGCACCGCCGCGAGACCAGGACATTTGTCCTGCGAAGAACCAGAGGTTCGGCTCTGCAGCCGGCCATGGCGCGGTCCGTAGCGTCACGGACATGACAGTCCAGACGACGGAGGCGGCGAGCGCGGTGGAGTTCGCCGGCGTCACCAAGAGCTACGGCGCCGTGCGGGCTGTGGACGGCCTCGACCTGCGGCTCGACCGCGGGACGTCGGTGGCGCTCCTCGGGCCGAACGGCGCCGGCAAGTCGACCGCCATCGGCATGCTCCTCGGCCTGCTGCAGCCGGACTCCGGCACGGTCACGCTCCTGGGCACGCCCCCAGAGCAGGCGGTGCGAGCCGGCCGTGTCGGGGCGATGCCGCAGAGCGGCAGGCTGATCGGCGGGGTCACCGTACGGGAACTGCTCGGTTTCGTCAGGCTCGCCTATGCCAGAAAGGCCAAGGCGATCGGGCGCGCCTCCACCGTGCCCGCCCTGAGCGAGTTGATGGAGACGGCGCGGATCACGGAACTCGCCGGGCGGAAGGCCGACCGGTTGTCGGGCGGGCAGGCGCAGCGGGTCAGGTTCGCGATCGCCATGGCGGGCGCGCCCGACCTCGTCGTCCTGGACGAGCCCACCACGGGTCTCGACATCGAGGCACGGCGGGAACTGTGGGCGGCCGTCCGCGGATACGCGGAAAGGGGCGGCACGGTGCTGTTCTCCACGCACTACCTGGAGGAGGCCGACGACCATGCGGACCGCATCGTCGTCATGGACCGCGGACGGGTCGTCGCCGACGGCACGAGCGACGGCATCAAGCGGCGCGTGCCGGGCCGCACGGTCAGCTTCGACCTGGTAGGCAGCGCGCCGTCCCTGGGCGTCCTGCCGGGCGTCGTCAGCAGCGAGGTCGGCGGCGGCCGGGCCAGGCTCCACACCACCGACTCCGACGCGACCGTCCTGGCGCTCGCCGAGGCGGGCCTCGTCCGGAACCTGGAGGTGACCGGCGCCCGGCTGGAGGAGGCGTTCCTCACCCTGACCCATGCCCGCGGCGCGCGCGCGGAGGGAGGCGCACGATGATCGTGCACTACGTCCGGCTGGAGATGGTGCGTCTCCTGCGCGACCCCGGATACCTGGTGATGAGCCTGGTCTCGCCGCTGACCATGTACCTGGTGTTCACCTCGCTGGACCTGACCGGTGACTCCGGGCAGGGCGGCGCGGTGTACTCGATGGTGGGCATGGCCGGCTTCGGCGCCATCGGCGCGGTCATGGGCAGTGGCGTCGCCATAGCCGAGGACAAGCCGATCGGCTGGATACGGCAGCTCCGCCTCCTGCCGCTACGGCCGCTGGACGTCGTCGTCGGGCGGGCGCTGTGCGCGATGGTCGTCACCCTCCCGCCGATCCTGTCGGTGTGCCTTGCCGGAGCCCTGGTGAACGGGGTGTCGCTCGGCGCCGGGCAGTGGGCCGCCGTACTGGTGCTGCTGTGGGCGGGCATCGCGCCGATCGCCGTACTCGCCATCGGCCTCGGCTATCTGCTCACGGGCCAGCAGGCGCAGATGGCGGGGCTCGTCTGCTACATGGGCCTGTCCCTGCTCGGCGGCCTGTGGGTCCCCATCTCGAAGTTCCCCGGCTGGCTGGAACGCCTCGCCACCGCCACCCCCATCAACCGCTATGGGGAGCTCTCCTGGCGCGTGACCGACGGCGACGCCCCGTCCCTTACGGGGGTACTGGTGCTCGCCGGATGGGCGGTCCTGTTCGCTGCGGTCGCCGTGTACGGCTACCGGCGCTCGGCGCGTTCGGCGTGAGCGTCCCCATCCGCGTACCGTTTGCGCGTGAGCGAGGAGAGCACCGGGTGAGGCTCTGGAAGGAGGCCCCGCCCCGGCGGACGCCCGACCTGGACCTGGACAAGCTGGACCGCAACGGCCCCGAGGGCGGCGCGTTCGTCTTCTGGCTGATCATCCTGCTGTGGCCGCTGCGCGACATCGTCGAGGGCCGGTCGCACCCCGTGTGGCTGGCCGTCCTCGCGCTGCTCGCGTTCGCGGCCGTGCACATCGCCGTGGCCCGCACCGCGTTCGACGGGCGGGTGCCGATCAAGGTGCCGGTAGGGCTGCTGCTCGTGGAGGCGGGCGTGGCGTCGGCCGCCACAGCCGGCTTCCAGCACCGGTGGTTCACGCTGTGGCCGCTGCTGGGGCTGGCCACCGGCATCGTCGTCGGGCACATGCCGCGCCAGACGAAGGGCCCGGAACTGCCGATGCTCGTCGGCATCGGAGGCGTCTCTGCGCTGTGCATCCTCGTCTCCACTGCCGCCGGGGAGGACGCGCAGACCGTCCTCGGCAGTTGGTACGGCGTGGTCACCGCCGCGCTGGTGACAGCGGTCGTGCTGCGCCTGTTCACCGTCATCGGCATGCTCCGCGCGGCGCGCGAGGAGCTGGCGAAGGCGGCCGTCGAGCAGGAACGGCTCCGCTTCTCCAGGGACCTGCACGACCTGCTCGGCCACACGCTGTCGGTCATGGTCGTGAAGGCGCAGGCCGTCCGGCTGGTCGCCGAGCGCGATCCCGCGGTGGCCGCCGAGCAGGCCGCCGACATCGAGAAGGTCGGGCGGCAGGCCCTCGACGAGGTGCGCCAGGCGGTCTCCGGCTACCGCGGGCGCGGCCTCGCCGAGGAGCTCGACGCGGCGGTCACCGCGCTGGCGGACTCGGGCGTGGACGCGGCCGTCCGCCGGGCCGGGCCGCCGCTGCCGCCGGAACCGGACGCGCTGCTCGGCTGGGCGGTGCGGGAGGGCGTCACGAACGTGATCCGGCACAGCGGCGCCCGGAGCTGCGCCATCACGATCCGCAACGACGACGGCAGCGCGACCGTGGAGATCAGCGACGACGGGACCGGCCCGGGCCGGAACGCCGCCGCCGAAGCGGTCGGCGCCGCGCACGCGGCCACCGGCCGGGACGGCGGTGACGGCGACCGGTCCCGCGCGGAAACCCCGGGGCTCTCGCTGGGCTCCGGCGGGCACGGCCTGCGGGGGCTGGCGGAACGGATGGGGGCCGCCGGCGGCACCCTCCGCACGGGACCCGCGCCCGGCGGCGGGTTCCTGCTGACGGCCACCGTGCCGATCTGACGGACGCCGCCGGCGCGGACCAGCGGACCAGGGCGGCGCGGCGGCCGGACGGCGCGCCGCGGCGCCGGTGGAGAATGGGGCCTGGAGGAAGCCCGTGATCAAAGTTCTGCTCGCCGAGGACCAGGGCATGATGCGCGGCGCGCTCGCGCTGCTGCTGGGACTCGAAGAGGACCTGGAAGTCGTCGCGCAGGTCGGCGACGGCGCGCGGGTGCTCGAAGAGGCCCTGCGGACGCGCCCGGACGTGGCGGTGCTCGACATCGAGATGCCGGGCCGCAGCGGCCTCGACGTGGCGGCCGACCTGCGCCGCGAACTGCCGGGCTGCAAGGTCCTCATCGTCACCACGTTCGGCCGTCCCGGCTACCTGCGGCGGGCGATGGAGGCGGGCGCGAGCGGCTTCCTGGTGAAGGACGGCCCGATCGAGGACCTCGTCGCCGCGCTCCGGCGCGTCCTGGCCGGGGAGCAGGTCGTCGACCCCGCGCTGGCGACCGCCGCGCTGTCGGTGGGGCCGAACCCGCTGACCGAGCGGGAGCGGGACGTGCTGACCGCCGCGTCCGACGGCGCGACCATCGCCGACATCGCCGGGCGCCTGCACCTGTCGGAGAGCACCGTCCGCAACTACCTGTCCTCGGCGATCGGCAAGACGGGTGCGCGCAATCGCATCGAGGCGGTGGGGACGGCCCGCCACAATGGCTGGCTGTGACCACCGAACACGTCCCTGAGGACGCCTCTTCCACCGGCCCGGCCGACGCGCTGCCCGGTCTCGATCCCGCTCCCCCCGCGCACGGGGACGCCACGCGCGCGGCGGGCTACGAGATCGAGCGGGAGTTGCGGGACGCGCTCGCCGGGGGCGACCGCCCGGTCAGGATCGCGGGCGTGGACGAGGTCGGCCGCGGCGCCTGGGCGGGCCCCGTCGTGGTGTGCGCCGCGATGACCGACCTCAGCGCGCCCCCGGTGCTGCGCGGGCGCGGTGACCGAACCGTCGCGCTGACCGACTCCAAGCTGCTCACGGCAGCGCATCGCGCGTCGTTCGCCGAGGTGCTTCCGGGATGGCTCGCCGGGCACGCCATCGGCGCGTCCGCGCCGGAGGAGATCGACGAGGTCGGCATGACCGAGGCGCTGCGGCGCGCCGCCGTGCGCGCGCTGGAGGCGCTGCCGCACCCGCCGGACGTGGTGATCCTGGACGGCAAGCACGACTTCCTGCGTCGCCCCTGGCGGGTGCGCTGCGAGATCAAGGCGGACCAGCGGTCGGTGACGGTCGCGGCGGCGTCCGTCCTGGCGAAGGTCCACCGGGACGGCCTGATGGCGGATCTGGAGCACGAACATCCGGGCTACGGGTTCGCCGACAGCGCCGGGTACCCGTCTCCCGTCCACCAGCGGGCCCTGGAGGAGTCCGGGCCCACCCCGCACCACCGGCTCTCCTGGTCCTACCTCGACGACCTGCCGCGATGGCGGCACCTGAAGAAGCACCGCGACCCGCTCGCCGGGGAGGGGCAGCTCAGCCTCCTGTGAGGGCGCCTCCGCGCGGGCGCATGAGTCATCCCCCTCAGCCCGGGTACGCGTCGGTCTACGGGAGGTGCAAGCCATGGACGCCGTCATCAAGAAGCTGCTGCGCGAGTCCGGCGAGACGTTCGCGGAGGAGGCCGGGATCCCGCTGAAGGACCAGCCCGCGGCGCTGTTCAAGCTGCTCGTCATGGCGAACCTGCTGAGCGCCCGCATCTCGTCGGACATCGCGCTCGCGGCCGCGCGGGAGCTGTTCGAGGCGGGCGGCGGGACGCCGCGCGGCATGGCGAAGCTGACCTGGCAGGAACGCGTGGACGCGCTGGGGCGCGGCCACTACGTCCGCTATGACGAGAGCACCGCGACGCGGCTCGGGGACATGGCGGAGATAGTCCAGGACAAGTACAAGGGGGACCTGCGCAAGCTCGCCATAGAGGCGGGACGCGATCCGCACAAGGCCGCCGAGCTGCTCCGGGAGTTCCCCGGCATCGGGCCGACGGGCGTCGACATCTTCTGCCGGGAGGCCCAGGCCATGTGGCCGTGGCTGCGCCCCTACGTCGACTCGCAGGTCAAGAAGGGCGCGGAGCGGGTGGGGCTGCCCACCGACGCCGGCAAGCTCGCCTCCAAGGTCCCGGAGAAGGACCTGGCGCGGCTGAGTGCCGCGCTGGTACGCGTGGCCCGCGACAAGAAGCTCGCCGACGCCGTCAAGGCCTGATACGCGCGCCCAGCGCGCGCGGGCG
>NZ_JBEYYT010000038.1:13920-40351 GCF_040645715.1 Spirillospora sp. NPDC046719
TCCCCCTCACCCCCCCCCCCCGCGGGGGGGGGCGCGGCGCTCCCCCCCGCCCCGCCGCCGTGCTCAGTCCTTGCCGCGCGCGGCCACCCACTCCAGGTTCCAGCCGTACGCCTCGTCGACCGACATCTTGCCCCACCGGGGCCGTCCCGGCGGCGGCATCACGAACCGGCCCTCGCGCCGGACGACCAGCTCTCCGCCCACGTTCTCGATGAGCGCGAGCACGGCGTCGCGGGAGCCGTCCACGCAGTCGTCCATGCGCATCTCGATGGGCGGCGCGTTCACCGGGAACAGCGTGGCGATCGCGTCCAGGCCGCGGAAGTCGTCCGCGCCGTCGTAGATCTCGGCGAACACCAGGATCCGCTTGAAGTCGGCGGTGTGGTCCAGGTTGATGGTGAGGTTCTCGCCGGTCTCGATCGCGCCGGTGCGGTCGTCGGCGTCGAGCTTGATGAACGGCGGGCGGTCCAGCGCGCCCATGTCGCCGAGCGCGTGGATGATGCCCCTGCGGCCGCTCTGCAGCTCCCAGAGGCAGCACAGGTCGAGGTCCAGGTCGACGCCGCGGCGGCGCTTCCCGAGCCGTCCCTTGGCGACGCCCTCGCGCGCGGTCCAGTTGAGGTTGACCCGCATGTGGCCGGAGGTGGCGCCGTGCTTGGTGAGCGACACCGTCGGCTTGTTCTTGGTCAGGGAGATCTTCCCGCCGTCCGGCGCGGACGCCTGAGGAGGCGGCGCCTGGAGAGGCGGTCCCTGCGGAGGCGGCGCCTGCGGAGGCGCGTATCCGGGACCGGGCGGAGGCGCGTACTGCCCCGGTGGCGGCGGCATGTACTGGCCACCAGGCGGCGGCGCGTACTCGCCGGGTGGGGGCGCGTACTGGCCGGGCCCTGGCGGCGGAGCGTACTGGCCCGGTCCCGGAGGTGGCGGAGGGGGCGGCGCGTACTGGCCGGGCGGAGGCGGCATGTACTGGCCGCCGGGCGGCGCGTACTGCTCCGGCGGTGCCTGCGGGGCGGGCGGCGCCTGAGGAGGCGGCGGGGCCTGCGGCGGAGCGGGCGCCTGAGGAGGCGGCGGCGCGGCCCCCTGGCCCGGGTCGTCGACGCTGATCCCGAAGTCGGTGGCCAGGCCCGCGAGCCCGGTGTCGTATCCCTGCCCGACCGCGCGGAACTTCCACGCGCCCTGGCGCCGGTACAGCTCGCCGAGCACGAACGCCGTCTCGCTCGTGGCGCCCTGGCTGTCGAAGCGCGCGATCTCGGCGCCGCCGGACGCGTCCACGACCCGCACGTACAGGCCCTGGAACTGGCCGAACGTCCCGCCGTCCGCCGACGCCGCGATCACGATCTTCTCCACGCCCGGCTCGACCCGGTCGAGGTCGGCCGCGAGGGCGTCCACGGTGACGGGCCCGGGCCGCTTCCCCTCGTGCCGCACCGCGCCGGACGCGTGCGCCGGCTGGTTGTAGAAGACGAAGTCGCCGTCCGAACGCACCCGGCCGGACTCGGTCAGCAGCAGCGCGGACGCGTCGGCGTCCGGCACCCCCGGGCCGCCCTGCCAACCGACCTCGACGCGCACCGCGGCGACCGGCACCGCGGTGTTGGCGCCCTTCTGCATGGACATAACGCTCCTCGTCATCAACCGACGTCGACAACCTACGGGCAGACGCACGGCACGGCGACCTGCATGTGAGGTGGACGCACGACACGACCGCGGAGTTCCGTGCCGCCCGCCAGATCACCCGCCCAGGCAACCGGACGGAACCACTCCGTTTAAGTGGACGAACCACGTCCGGTTGCGCTACGCTCCCGAACAAGCGGACGGCGATGGTCCGGTTATCGGGAGGAGTGCGACATGGCGGACGGCAGGATCCGGGTGGGCATCGTCGGGGCGAACCCCGACCGGGGCTGGGCCGCGCGAGCGCACATCCCCGCGCTCCGCGCCCTGCCGGACTACGAGATCACGGCCGTCGGCACCAGCCGGACCGCCAGCGCCCGGGCGGCGGCCGACCGGTTCGGCGTCCCGCACGCCTTCACCGACGCCGCCGAACTCGCCGCGCACCCCGACGTCGACCTCGTGGCGATCACCGTCAAGGTGCCCGCCCACGACGCGCTGATCCGCGCGGCGCTCGACGCGGGCAAGCACGTCTACTGCGAATGGCCCCTGGCGCTCACCACCGCGGAGGCCGAAGACCTCCTGCGCCTCGCGCACGGCACCGGCGTGCGGCACGCGGTCGGCCTGCAGGCGCGCTTCTCCCCCGCCGTCCGGTACGCGCGGGACCTCGTGGCCGACGGCTACGTGGGCAGAGTGACCTCCGTGAACGTGTACGCGGCGCGCGGCAAGGGCGCCGGGGGCGAGATCCCCGACTTCGCCGCCTACACGCTCGACCCGTCCAACGGGGCCGGGACGCTCGAGGTCGGCGCGGGCCACACCCTCGACGCCCTGGAGTACCTCGCCGGGGACATCGCGGCCCTCTCGGCGGAGCTGGCCGTGCAGCGGACGGAGTACCGGGTGGCCGGCACGGACGACACGGTCGCGGTCACCAGCCCCGACCAGATCGCCGTCGCCGCCGTCCTCGCCGGCGGCGCCACCGCCTCCGTGCACGTCCACGACGCCAAGGCCACCGCGGCCCGCACCCGGATCGAGATCGCGGGCACGGACGGCGACCTCGCGCTCGTCTCCCCCGGTCCCGGCGCCGCGGCCGGCGTCCAGATCGGCGCCCTGGCGCTCCGCGGCTCCCGGCGGCACGGATCACCACGGGAAGACCTGCCCGTCCCGGACGAATACCTGTGGGTCCCGGAGCCGGCGCGCGACGTCGAGGTCCTCAACGTGGCGCAGTTCTACGCCCGCCTCGCCGACGACCTCCGGACGGGCGGCCGGACCGTCCCCGGCTTCGACACGGGCCTGCACGTGCACCGGCTCCTCGACGCCGTCCGGCTGTCCGCCGCGACCGGGACGCGACAGGAGGTGACGCGGCCGTGAACGCCCGCTCTCCCCGCCGGGCCACCGCCCTCGCTATGCGGACACCGGACCGTGCACCGCCGTCAGGGGACGCGGGCGGTCCACTCGGGAGTGGTGAACTTGTCGGCGACGTACTTGTCCGCGAGACGGAGCTCCTCGTCGGTCAACCCGTCCGCGACCAGGCCGTACCTGCTCCGGAAGTGCGCGATCATCCGGTCGATGATCTGCTCGCGGGGCAGGCCGGTCTGCCGGCGCAGCGGGTCGACGCGCTTGGCCGCGCTGGCGATGCCCTTGTCGGACACCTTCTCCCGGCCGATCCGCAGCACCCGCAGCATCTTCGCGGCGTCGATGTCGTAGGACATCGTGACGTGGTGCAGCACGGCGCCGCCGGCCAGGCGCTTCTGCGCCGCGCCCGCGATCTTGCCCTCGTCGGAGGTGATGTCGTTGAGCGGCTGGTACCAGGCGCGGATCCCGAGCTCGGCGAGGGCGCCCAGCACCCAGTCGTCGAGGAACGCGTAGCTCTCCGCGAACGACATCCCCGCCACGAGCGACCCCGGCGCGTAGAGCGAGTAGGTGATCGTGTTGCCGGGCTCGACGAACATGGCACCGCCACCGCTGATGCGCCGCACCACCTCGACCCCGTACCGCTCGGCCTCCTCGGCGTCGACCTCGTTGCGGAGCGACTGGAAGCTGCCGATGATGATGGCCGGCGACGCCCATTCCCACACCCGCAGCGTCGGCGGGCGGCGACCGCCGCCGACCTCCTCCGCGAGGACCTGGTCGAGCGCCATGTGCAGCGCGGGCTCCTGCGGCGGCTCGTGGATCAGCCGCCACTCGTGGTCGCGCCAGTCCGACGCATGCGTGATCGCCCGCCGCACCGCGATCCCCACGGCCTCGGCGGTGACGCCCAGCATCACGGTCCCGGCCGGCAGCCCCGCCTGGACGCGCGCGCCGATCTCCTTGGCCTCCAGGCCCGCGGGCAGCCCGTCCAGGGCGGTGTTGATGGCCTCGAGCGCCTCGTCGGGCTCCATGAAGAAGTCGCCGCTGATCCTGGGACGGCGCAGCAGTCCGTCCGCCACCTCGACGTCGGCGACCACGAGCTTGCCGCCAGGGACCTTGTACTCACCGTGCATCACGTTGATTCAAACCCCACCGCACCCCCGCCGATTCCACCCCCGCGCAGTGACCCCCGCCCCAACCCGCCCCAACTCTGGCGACCCGCAAGTGTCACTCCGGCCGACCACGAGCAGCGCCCCTTGCGACCCCGGCAGTACGCCTTGGGCGACCTGCGAGCACCATCCTTGGCGCATCGCGAGTGCCCTCCCTGGTTGCCGGGGAGTGCGGCGTCGGGTGATCCCGGCAGGGGGAGTCGGCGGGGGCGTTGCATACGGTGTTCCAAAAGAGGGGGCGGTGTCGTGAGCAATCTTGATGTTCGGCCGAAGGCCGTGGCGTGCGGGGGCCGGGAGGACGTTCCCGGGGGTCCGGTGCACGACGTGCTGCCGCCGCGGCGGGTGCCGCTGGGCGAGAGCACGTTCGTCCGGCGGCTGCTGCCGAGCCTGGGGCGGCGGATGGTGGGCGCCTGGTGCTTCGTCGACCACTACGGCCCCGACGACATCGCCGACCAGCCCGGCATGCAGGTGCCGCCGCATCCGCACATCGGGCTGCAGACGGTGAGCTGGCTGCACGAGGGCGAGGTGCTGCACCGCGACAGCCTCGGGAGCCTGCAGACGGTCCGGCCGCGGGAGCTGGGGCTGATGACGGCGGGGCGGGCCATCGCGCACTCGGAGGAGTCACCGCGCGAGCACGCGCGTCTCCTGCACGGGGCGCAGCTGTGGGTGGCCCTGCCGGACGCGCACCGCCGCACGGACCCGGCGTTCGAGCACCACGGCGACCTGCCGGTGGTGACCGGCCCCGGCTTCAGCGGGACGGTGATCCTCGGCGAGTTCGACGGGGCCGCCTCGCCGGGGACGGTGTTCACCCCCATCGTCGGCGCGGACATCGCGCTGGCGGACGGGGCGGACGTCCGGCTGCCCGTCGAGCCGGACTTCGAGTACGCGGCGCTGACGATGTCGGGCGTCACCGAGGTGGACGGGGTGCGGACCGAACCGGGCTCGATGGTCTACCTCGGGTGCGGCCGCCGGGAGCTGCGGCTGCGCGCCGACGGGGCGAGCGGGCTCGTGCTGCTGGGCGGCGAGCCGTTCGCGGAGAAGCTCGTCATGTGGTGGAACTTCGTCGCGCGGTCGGGCGAGGAGATCCGCCGGGCGCGCGAGGACTGGACGTCCGGAGACGCGTTCGGCGTCGTGCACGGCTACGACGGGCCCCCGATCCCGGCGCCGGCCCTTCCGGACGTGCCGCTCAAGCCGCGGGGGCGCGTGCGCTGACCGACGGGTCCTAGCATCGCTAGCTTTCCGATTCAAGCTAGCTTTACTCTTGCTCGCTAGTCTAGCGATGCTAGGATTCGACCCGTGTCCGTACAAGAACGCCGAGAGCGCGAGCGAGCAGAACGCCACCGGTTGATCATCAGGGCGGCCCGGGAGATGGCCGAGACCGAGGGCTGGGACTCGGTGACCACCCGGCGGCTGGCCGAGCGCGTCGAGTACAGCCAGCCCGTCCTCTACAGCCATTTCAAGGGCAAGGAGGCCATCGTCGCCGCGGTGGCGCTGGACGGGTTCGGCGAGCTGGCCGGCCTCCTGCGGGAGGCGCGAACGGCGAAGTCGGCCCCGGAGGAGGCTCTGCGCGCAGTGGCCGGGGCGTACCTGGAGTTCGCCCGGGAGCGGCCCGCCCTGTACGACGCGATGTTCGTCCAGCGGATCGACGTGACGTTCGGCACCGGCGAGTCCCCCGAGCCGCTGCGGGACGCGTTCGGGGAGTTCGTGTCCGCGCTGGAGCCGCTCGCGGGCGAGCGGGACGTGGAGACGCTCGCGGAGGTGACCTGGGGTGCGCTGCACGGCCTCGCCACCCTCGCGCACGGGCACCGGCTCCGGCCCGGCCGCACCGACGACCGCCTCGATCTGCTGCTGACACCGATCATCTACGCCGGCCGCTGAGCCCTGGCGGAGGCCGGGGCAGCGCTGGCCGCTGAAAGCCGGGGCAGTGTGCGACGCCGGAAGGCAGGTACCAAGGGCCGGTGGGACCTGGATTCTGTGGGCTAGCGCGAGGCGGGCAGCGAAGGCCGGCGGAGCCGGGGCAGCGTGGTCGGCGAGAGGCGAGCACCGTGGGCCGGTGGACTTGGGGCGCTGTGGGTCGGCGGGGGTGGGGTGCCGATTGCCGCCGTAGAGGCCGACAGTGTGGGCTGGCTGCTGGGTGAGAGGTCATCGGGGGGCGGCGTCTTGCGACCGGGCGGTCTTGAGGAGCGCGGCCAGCATGAGGATTCCTGCGGCGATGCTCAGCCCGTACTCGACGACGGAGACGGCCGGGTACTCGGCGGCCGTGTAACCGCCGGGTCTGATGAGCGCCCACGGAAGCTTCCACGCCGCCCAGGCGAACAGCGATCCGGACGACGTGAACGCCACCGCCGTCGGGATCCACAAGGGCATCCTCGGGCGGCCCGTGGCGACGACGCGGATCGCCACGGCGCCCATCACCGCCCAGAGCGCGGAGTTGCCGAGGAGCAGCCGCCCGTTGGCGTCCATCACGTCGCGGTGCGCGAGACCGAGCGTGCCGCCCGCCGTCCAGTACGTCCAGAGGAGGACCGGTACCGCGACCAGGAGGTACAGGGCCCGCAGGCGGGTCCGCCCGAGGCTCGCGGGGCGGCGGTCGCCGACCCGCCCGAGGAAGGCGGCCGGCCACCTCTCGCGCAGGTAGACGGGGAGCGCCACGGCCAGCCCGACGGCCATGCCCGCGAATCCGATGGTGATGAAGACCACCTCCCATGGCGGCATGGCGTCCCCGCCGTCCCCGCCGTCCCCGCCGCCTCCCGAGTCCCCTCCCAGGAACGCGCTGGCGAGCATGTAGGGGATCATCGGGATGAGGAACCCGGCGGCCGTCCAGGCGAAGAAGACCAGGGGCGGCGCCGGGACGCGGCGCCCCCAGCGCTGCGCGAGGACCAGCCCCAGGACGACGCCCACCACCGACATGGCGACGGTGACCGCGTTCAGCACGATCCAGTCGCCGTCGCTGAAGGACGACGGCGTGTGCCCGAGCAGGGCCGCCACCACCCACACGACCTTCACCAAGAGGTAGAGCGACAGCGACAGGGCGGCCCCGTAGCCGCCCGCGACGCGCATCGCCGACCATCGGGCGCCGATCCGTTCCGTCTCCACCGGTGCCGCGGTGCCGCTCACCGGTGCGTCCAACCCGTGTCCATGGTGGCGAGCCTTCCGGCGGGCGCCCGGCCGCCACCTCCCCCGCGGGAACCATTCGCCTCACCCGCACGGGCGAGCATGCGAAGAGCCGTCTCCTCCGGGACGGCTCCACGCGTGTGCTCTAGCGGTCGGCCGGGAGGAAGCGGTCGAGGGCGTCGGCGACCAGGTCGGGCTTCTCCAGCGTCTGCATGTGCGGCGTCTCCGGCAGCACCCGGTACGTCGAGCCGGGGATGCGCTCGGCGACGCCCGACATGATCTCCGGCGTGGTGGAGTAGTCCTCCTCCCCCACCATGACCAGGGTCGGCGCGTCGAGCGCGGTGAGCTTGCCCTGGACGTCGACGTCCTTGAAGGCGCGCCAGGCGGCGGCCCAGTCGGCGGGGTCGAAGCGCCGGATGAGCTCCCGCGCGTACTGCACGCCCCACCCATTCGTGGCGAGCGCGGGGGCGGTGAACCAGCGCGTCAGCGTCGGGACGATCTGCGCCTCCATGCCATCGACCTCCCCGGAGTGCGCCCGTCCCTCGAACGAGGCGAACGGGTGGTCGGTGGTGGCGAGGAGGGCCAGGGACTCGACGCGCTCGGGCGAGCGCACCGCGAAGGTCTGCGCGATGCCGCCTCCCATGGACAGCCCGACCACGTGCGCCCGGTCCACGCCGAACGCGTCGAGGACGCCGCCCATGTCGTGGGCGAGGTCGTCCATGGAGAACGGGTGGGGCGCTCCGGCCGCCGCGCCGTGGCCTCGGAAGTCGTAGGCGAAGACGCGGCGTCCCTGCGAGAGGCGTTCCATGACCGGCTCCCACATCCGCCAGTCCACGCCGAGGGAATGCGACAGGATCACCGCGGGGCCGTGGTCGCCCTTCTGCGCGACCACGGTCTCGTGGTCGGCCAGCTTGACGCGGTGGAGCACCGGCTGGTTCGGGACGCCCGCCTCCTGCAGCACCTCTTGCACCACGTCCAACGCGTTGAGCGCGCGCGGGAAGCCCGCGTAGACCGAGATGTGCTCCGCAAGCGCGAGCAGTTCGTGGGGGGCGACCCCCTGGTGCAGCGCGGCGCGCACGTGGCTGGCCAGGCGCCGGTCGGCGCCGCCGAGGGACGCCACGATCGCCGTGCTCGCGATCTCCCGGTCCCGGCGGCTCAGCTCGGCCCGCGCCAGCGGCCCGCCGAACGCCCCGTCGAGCACGGTCTCGTACATCTGCGAAGAAATCCGGCGCACGTCGTCGAAGGCGTCCTCGGCCCGCACGCCCATCAGACCCTCGTACGCCCTGCGTCCACGCTCGTCACGGTCCATCGTTCCGCTCCACTTTCCGGTCATCTCCCGCGCTGTGCGGGACTCGTTGATCGTCGCGCCGGGGCGGGTCAGATGTCCAAGACATGAATGAGCTGCTGGTGAGACATCTGGCTTATGACCCCACGGACGCGAGCTCCGGATGGTCGCGCATGAAGGCGATGAGCGCCGACAGCGCCGGGCCCGGCCTGCGGCCCGCGGGCCACGCCAGCGACGGCGCCCACGTCGGCTCCGGATCCAGCCGGACGACGGCGACCGGCAGCCCCGGCTCCTCCGCGATCGAGCGGGGGACGACGGCCGCGGCGAGGCCCACGCTCGCCATGGCCCGTGCCGTGCTGTACTCGCGGGTCTCGAGCCGGATCCGCGCCGCCGCCCCCGCCTCAGCGAGGGCCGACAGCACGATCTCCCGGATCGTCGACCCGGGCGAGAAGCAGGCGAGGTCGATGCCGTCCAGCGCCGACACGGGCACCCGGTAGCGGCCCGCCAGCGGCGCCGACTCCGCCGTGATGAGGACGAGCGGCTCTTCGCCCAGCGGGAGCGCGTCGAGCCGGCGCCCCTCCTCCTGCGGAGGCAGCCGGACGACGGTCGCCGCGTCGAGCCGCCCTCCGTACAGGCCGGCGACCATCTCCTCGGTGTTGGTCTCCCGCAGTTCGACGTCGACGCCGGGGAACTCGGCGGAGAACGCGGCCAGCAGGCGGGCCAGCCGCGCGGTCAGCCCGCGCGCGACGCCGAGCCGGATGCGGCCGCGCGTCCCGCCGGCCCAGCCCCGCATCTCCTCCTCCACCGCCGCGATGTCGGCGAGGATGCGTTCCGCGTGTTCGAGGAGCGCCGCACCGGCCGGGGTGAGCTCCACCCGGTGGTTGTCGCGGTCGAACAGGGCGACACCGAGGTGCCGTTCGAGCTTGCGGATCTGCTGGGACAGCGCCGGCTGCGCTATCCGCAGCGCCTCCGCCGCGCGCGTGAAGTGCAGTTCCCGCGCGACGGCCCTGAAGTACTCGAGCTGGCGTGATCCCATCATCACGCCAGCATCTCACCGATAGAAGGGGTCAGACCTTCGCCATCTGGGCTTCGTGCCGGACCGGGAAGTTCACCGAGCTGGCGATGAAGCACACCTCGTGGGCGCGTTCGTGCAGCCGCGCGGCCTCGTCGGCCCGGGCCGGGTCCGCGAGGGTCACCTCGGGGCGCAGGACGACCTCCTCGAACCGGCCGCCGCCGTCCGGCGTCTCGATCATCGTCCCGTGCGGGCGGTCGACGTAACCGGTGACGACGATCCCCGCGCCCGCGCAGAGCCCGAGGAACGACAGCATGTGGCACTGCGAGAGCGCCGCGACGAGCAGCTCCTCCGGGTTCCAGCGGGACGGGTCGCCGCGGAACGAGGGGTCGGAGCTGCCCGCGATCGCCGGCTTCCCCTCGGCCTCCACGTCGTGGGCCCGCTCGTAGGAGCGGTGGGAACTGGTCCCGGATCCGGTGTCGCCCGTCCAGGTCACCGTCAGCTCGTAGTGATGGGTCTTCGGCATCGCAGTCCTCCTCTGGTCGTCCGGACGTCCGGCCGCCCGGCAGGCGTCTCAGGTGAGCGTCGCCTTGGTGCTGCGGGCATGGTCGCCGGCGATGCGGCCGGCGAGCTCCCGGTCGCCCTCGGCGATCGCGCGCAGCAGCCGGCGGTGCTCGCCGGCCACCGCGTCCGGGCGGTCCGGGGCGGCGAGCGAGTCGCGCGTCGAGACGATGATCTGGTCCCACAGCCGGTCGAGCGTCTCCAGCGCGATCGGGTTGCCGGCCATCTCCGCGATCCCGCGGTGGAACGCCCGGTTCAGGCCGATCGCCCGGTCGAGGTCGCCGGCCGCCGTGACCTCCTCGAGCAGCGACGCGTGCCGCTCCAGGTCGTCGAGGTCGGCGGGCGGGACGCGCCCGGCCCGCTGCCGGTCGGCGGCGAGCTCGGCGGTGAGCGCCTCCACCGCGGCGCGCACCTCGTAGGCGTGGCCGAGCCGCTCGGGGGACAGCGCGTTGACCACCACGCCCCGCCCGGTCCCCTCGACGAGGCCGTCGCCCTCCAGCCGGCGGAGGGCCTCCCGGACCGGCGTCCGGCTCACCTCCAGCGCGGCGCTCACCGACAGCTCGGTGAGCCGCTCGCCCGGCGTGTACCGCCCCGCGACGATCAGGTCGCGGAGCCGCCGGTACACCACATCGGTCTGCTGCACGCATGCAATGTATGCAATGGATGCCTTGCATGCAACCCGCTCCCGCCGGTCCCCATGGAGATAGCGGCGGCGGCGGTCAGGCCGGCGGGGACGCGGCGATGCCGACGCGGTTCCAGGCGTTGATGGCGGCGATCGTCCAGACCAGGTGCGTCAGCCGGGTCTCGTCGAAGTGCTCGCGGGCGGCGGCGAGGATCCCGTCGGGCACTCCGGCGTCGGTGATCACGGTCATGGCCTCGGCGAGGGCGAGGGCCGCGCGTTCGGCGCCCGTGAACAGCGGGCTAGCGCGCCAGGATGCCAGGGCCCGGAGGCGGTCCCGGTCCTCCCCCGCCGTCTCGGCCGCCCGCGTGTGGATGGACAGGCACAGGCCGCAGCCGTTGATCTGCGAGACGCGGATGCGGACGAGTTCGGCCAGCGCCGGTTCGAGCGGCCCGCTCGCGGCGGCGTCGACGTCCGCCATCGCGGCGTGGACGTCCGGAGCGGCCGCGTGGACGTCGATACGCTGCGCGGTCATCGCGCCTCCTCGGGCCGACGGCCCTGCACCGAATAGAAGGCGTAAGAGCAGGCGCGGAAATCGGGGTGCGACAGAAGCGCGCGCACGTCGGCCAACTGCCGGTCGCTCATCCCCGCGCGGACGAACTCGTCGCGCAGGTGACGGGTGTGGTGGGCGAGCAGCCGCAGCCCCGGCGACCGCGCGGTCCACAACTCCAGGCGGCGATGGGACGAGATGTCGACGAGCCCGGCGCGGTGCATGGCGCCGGCTGCTCTGCGTCCCCAGGCGATATCGACGCCTCGCTCGGCCATCAGCCGGTTCTTGGCCGCTATGAGCGTCCGGTACAGCTCGTGTGCGGCGAAGTCGGGGGCGCACAGGGACGGGGCGCGGGTGGCGTCGAACTCGTCGATCTGCAGGACGCCGCCGGGTTTCAGCGCGCGGACGAGCCGGTCCAGCACCGCGCGGCATTCGGGCAGCAGCCGCAGCAGGAGCCGGGCGTGGACGAGGTCGAACTCGCCTTCGGGAAGCGGGTCGCGGACGATGTCGTGCCGGACGACGTCGAGCCCCGGAACGGCCGCCACACCGCAAGGGCGGACGTCCGTGGCCGTGACGCCGCCCGTCGGGGCGACGCGCCGCGCGAGCCACACCGCCACGCTGCCGTTGCCCGCGCCGGCCTCCAGGCATCGCCATCCCGGGCCGACGCCCGTCCGTGCGAGCCGTTCGATGGTGAAGGGGTCGTAGGCGAGGCTCAGGAGGCGGTGCTGCTCGCCGTTGTGCTCGTCCCGGTCGCCGAAGATGCGGGACGGCGGCGGAGCCGCGGCCCGGCTCATCGGCCGGCCCTCCCGTCCGGGCGTGCCGGCGCCTGCGCGGTGTCCGCGGGGACGGCCGATTCGGCGGCGATGCGGGTGAGGGCACTGACGCTCACCTTGCCGGTGGGGCCGACCGGCAGTTCCGGGAGGATCAGGAAGCGTTCGGGCAGCTGGCGCCGGTCGATGCCGCGTTCGGCGAGGTGGGCGAGCATGGCGGCGGGGGACGGCGGCCGGGCGCCCGCGCGCGGGGCCACGCAGGCGCACATGCGTTCGCCCAGATCGAGGTCGTCCACGGGCACGCAGTGCGCGTCGGTGATGTCGGGATGGGAGATGAGCGCGCGTTCGACCTGCGCCGGGAAGAGGCTGACGCCGCCGCGGATCACGGTGCGCTTGAGGCGGTCGAGCACCCGCAGCGTCCCGTCGGCGTCGAGGCTGCCGAGGTCGCCGGTGCGGACCCAGCCGCCGGGGGCGCGGTACCGGTCGTCGAGGTCCGGCGCCGCGACGTAGCAGAGCGGGGTCATCGGGCCGAGCGCCCAGATCTCCCCCGCCTCGCCGGGCGGCAGCGGCCGACCTCGCGGATCGCGGATGCCGATCCGGGCCACGGCCGGATCGGGGACGCCCGCCAGGCCGGGTTCCCAGCGGTCCGGGTCGCGGCCGGTGTGGCAGTTCACTCCGTCGCTGGACCCGTAAATGTTGATGGGCGGCATGCCGAACCGGCGGACGCAGGCGTCCCTGACGTGCTGGTGCACGGGCCCGGCGCTGGAGACGACGGCGCGCAGCGACGAGACGTCCGCGCCGGTCTCGTGTTCGGCCATCCGCCAGAGCATGGTGGGGACGCCGAACAGGTGGGTGGGGCGGTGCCGCTCGACGGCCTGGAGCGCCGTGGCGGCGTCGAAGCGCGGCGGCAACACGAGGGTGCCGCCGTGGCGGGCAAGGATCGCCGACGTCCCGAGCGACCCGTACGACGAGGCCAGCGACACCAGGACCAGCGCGCGCATCCGTTCGACGTCGCGCCGCAGGGCGCCGACGTAGTTGCCCCGGCCGCCCGCCATGGCGTTGTGGGAGTAGGCCACCATCTTCGGCTCCGACTCCGACCCGGAGGAGACGAGGATGCGCGCCGGTGCCTCCGCGTGGACACGGGCGGGCCGCCACGCGCGGGCCTGCCCGGTATCGGCTTCGTCCAGCGAACGGACGTCCGCGCGCGGCGGGATGCCCGGCGCCCAGAGTTCCAGGTCGGGGGCGTTCTCGATGGACGGGATCGCGTCCGCCGCCGCGATGACCGCCGCGGCGCGGGACCGCCGGACGAGGCCGGCGACGCTGCCCGGCCCGTGCGTGTGAGGGATCGGCAGGGCGACGGCGCCGATCGCCGCGACGGCCAGTTCGGCGACGACCGCGTCGCGTCCGTTGGGCACCAAGATGGCGATGATGTCGGCGGGACCCCGGCCCGCGGCGTGCAGTGCGGCGGCGGCGCGGCGGACGCGGGCGTCGAGCGCGGCATAGGTGAGCGCGCCCGCGTCGTCCACGACGGCTTCGGTTTCGGGAGAGGCCCGGACGTGCTCGCGGAACAGCGTGTACAGGTCCCGCCCGGGGCACGCCCCGGCCGCCGTCCAGGCGGCTCGCGTCGCGGCGGGCACCCGGTCGGTCAACGTGACGCCGTTGGCCGATGTCCAGACCGGAGATGCGGAGGTTCTCATGGTTCCTCTCTGCGGTGTTCGGAAGGCCGCGTGAACGTCCACGGGGCGCGGCTGTAGGTGGCGGCTCCATCGGTCTCGAAAAGGGCGGCGTACGCGGGGTCGGCGGCCATCGCGGCGAGGTCGGACACGACCGGCGCCGTCTCGCCGGCGGTACCGCCGCCGGCCTCGTGGGTGTCACGCAGCAGGCGGCCGGCGTCGGCCAAGGCGGTCTCGACCCGCACGCCCGCGCCGGTCCGGGCGGCGCCGAGAAGTCCCGCGACGACGCCTTCGGCGCTGATGAGCGCACCGAGCACATCGATGATCGTCATCAGCGTCGGCGCGGGAGGACGGCCCGGCGGCGACAGCAGCGCCGCGACGCCGGTGTGCGCCTGGACCAGGTAGTCGGTGCCCATCGGCCGCGGCGCGGGGAGGACCTCGGCCCAGCCGCCCGCGTACGCGTAGACGAGACGGGGCCGCACGGCGGCCAGGTCCGCGGCGTCCAGCCTGAACCGGGCGGCGCGGCCCGGCGCCCAGTTCTGCAGGAACACGTCCGACGAGGCGGCGAGCCGCAGTGCCGTCTCGCGGCCCGCCCGCGACTTCAGGTCGGCCTCGACGGCGTCCTTGCCGCGGTTGAGCGCGAGGAACCGGGCCGAGACCTCCCCGGCCATCGGCGGGACGCCGCGCATCGGGTCGCCGCCGGGCGGTTCGAGGCGGACGACGTCGGCGCCGAGGAGGCCGAGCACGTGCCCGGAGAGCGGTCCTTGGACCCGGTTGGCGGACTCGACGACCCGGATCCCGGCCAGCGGGGCGCCCCCGGTCCGCGGCCGTCCGCCGGGAGCGGGTACCGGCGCGGCGGGAAAGGGGCGGAGCCGCCACGGGGACGCGGGCGCCGGAGGAAGCGGGGTCCCGGCGTCGTTCACCACCACGATGCTGACGCCGGCGGCCTCGGCGGCGCGGCGCACCGCAGGGTAGTCCCACGCCGCCGCGACGGCCTGCAATCCGGGGGGAAGCGCGCAGGTCCCGGTGGCGAAGCGCTGCTGGAACGGCGGCCAGCCCGCGGCGATCGCGGAGCGTTCGGCGCCCAGTTCGGTCCAGAAGCGCAGCCAGCTCTCGGCCCGGAACGTCTCGATCTCGAAGCGGACGCCGCCGGCCGAACGGAACGGCGGCGTCCGCTCCGCGCCCGGCTCCGGCAGGGAGGAGCTGCAACCGGGGTCGCTGGTAGCGACGGCGACGTACTGGGTGAGGGAGAGCGCCGCCGCCTGGGCGACCGAGGTCACCGCGCGCACGGCCGTCCCGCCGCGCAGCACGGCCAGCATCCCCGCCGTCACGGCCTGGGCCGCGAGGACGCCCGCGCACACCGAGGCGTAGTCGACGTGGAGGGCGCGCGGTTCGCCGGTGGCGCGCCCGTGGACGTGCATGATGCCGCAGGCGGCCTGCACATCCCGCTCCCCGGACATCGGCACCGCCACGGGCCCGGACCAGCCGATACGGCACTCGGGCAGCGCGCGCTCGCCGGAGATCCACGGTGCCCGCTCGACGCGCAGCAGACCAGCGGGCGCGTCCGGCGGAAGCGGCTCGCCACGGGTCTCGATCGCGCAGCCGAGCGCCCGCAACCGGGACGCGGCGACGCGCACCGCGACCGAGTCGCCGGACGCGCGCACGACCGTCCCGTCCAGCGGGCGCGACACCGGCGCCTCGACGGAGCACGCGACCGTCCTCACGTCCACTTCCCCGTCCCGTAGGTCTCGGGGGTCACGCCGAGGCGCTCGCGCAGGGCCGCCCGCCGGACCTTGCCGGTCCCGGTACGCGGTATCCGGTCCCAGGGCACGACGACCGGATCGGCGAACTCGGGCAGGTCTGCAGTCGCCTCCCGCCACAGGACCGGGTCCAGCCGGCCGTCCTCGGTGACGAGGACGGGCACGCAGCGACCGCCGGGCACACCGAGGACGACGCATTCGGCGACGCCGGGCAGCCGGTCTTCGAGCACGTCCTCCAGCTCGACGCAGCTGCCCTCCGGCAGGACGTCGGCCTCCCGGTCCAGCAGGAGCAGGCGCCCGCCGCGGGTGAGGACGCCGACGTCGCCGGTGATGAACCACCTGCCCGCGAGCTTGCGCCGGAACCGCTGCGGCTCGCCGACGTAGTCCAGGCACAGCGCCTTCGTGCCGCACACCAGCAGGCCGGCGGTGCCGCGCGGCACCGGCCGCAGGGTGTCCCGGTCGACGACGCGCAGGCGGCTGCGTCCGGGGACGGGACGGCCGAGGTCGCGGGTCGTCGGATGCCGCTCGCGCTCGGCGCGCATGGCGCGGCGGGTGAGGAAGCGGAAGGTCAGCGGACCCGTCTCGGTCTGCCCCCAGCCCTGCAGCCAGATCGGCCGCGGATGGCCGGTGGCGTTGAGGAACGTCCGCACCGTCGGCGGGTGGACGGCGTCGAACGTGCTGATGTAGAGGCGGACGCGGTCGAACGCGCCGGTCCGCGCCGGTCCGTCCTGCGCCCGGACGTGGGGGCGCCACCGCACGAACGTCGACGGCTGGGCCTCGACGGTGGTGGGCCGGTACCGCTCCAGCAGGGGCCGGGCCTCGTCCCAGCCGGAGCCGGACACCACCAGCAGCTTCTCGGGGCCGAGCGCCATCACGCTCGCGGTCCAGGCCAGCGCGCGGCCGTGGGCGAAGGAGAAGGCACCCGCCACCACGTCGCCGGGACGGCTGGCGAGCACGGGCCAGCGGTGCGCCTCGAAACCGGCCAGGCGCCTCAGCAGGGTGCGGGTGGAGTGCACGACGAGCTTCGGGACCCCGGTCGTCCCGGACGTGTGCAGGATGACGAGCGGGTGGTCGACCGGCGGGCGACGCGGTGCCGGAGCGGTGTGGCCGCGGACGTCGTCGAGCGACAGCACGGTCCCGCCTCCCTCCGCGCCGCCGGTACCGCCGTCGAGCAGCAGCGTCCGGGAGGCCAGGGAGGTCAGCGCGCCGTCCGCGGCCCGCGCGGAGTCGGCGACGAGCAGCGCCGGATCCAGCCGTTTGAGCAGGATCTCCAGGACGTCCGGATCGAGGTGCGCCGACAGCGGCACCGGCACCGCGCCGATCCGGGCGGCGGCGCAGCACAGCAGCACCAGGTCCCAGTGGTTGCGCTTGACGATCGCGATGCGGTCGCCGGGCACGGCCCCGGCCGCCGCGAACCATCCGGCGGCGTCCAGGACGAGCCGGGCCGCCGCCGGGGGGTCGAGGGCGGTGCCGAGCCCGGGAGCGATGTCCAGGGGCCGGCTGAGGTGCACGGTCGTGGTGCGGCCGCGCTCGGCCACGTCCTCGAACAGCGTGCCGAGCTCGATCCGTCTGCTGAAGGGCGCCATCGCCTCACCTCTGGTCGTCGGGACGGGAATCGCCTGCGGTCCGGGACTCCGCCGTCCGGCTCAGGGCGGCAGGAGGGACGGGGTCCGTCTGCGGCGGATCCGAGCGCGCCGCAAGGCAGGCCAGGACCCGTTCGGCGGCGAGCGCGGCGGACGCGACGGCGCCCTCGCCGCACGGGCGCAGCGTCACCCAGTCGCCCGCGTACTCGACCGCCGAGACCGGGCGCCGGGCGAACGCGCCGCGCAGCCCCAGCGCGCGCGGCGTCGCCTCGGGCAGCCCGTGCTCGAACCGGTGCACCCGGGCGTGGACGACGTGCGCCGCGAGACCGGGGACGAAGCGCTCGCCGCGCGCGACCAGCCGCTCCACGACCGTCCCGTCGGGCTGTCCGAGGAGGTCGGCGCAGCCGAGCGGCGAGGCGACGAGCGACACCAGGCCGCCGCCGGCGGGCGCCCGCCCGGGGTGCTTGTGGTGGTCGGCGGTGACGACGCCGAGCAGCCGGTCGTCGGCGGCGGGGATGAGCGTGGCGAAGCCGGACCGCGACCCGCCGGGCGCCAGCGGCGCGTCCAGGACGAGGCTGACGCGCAGCATCGGCGTGTACCCGCAGGCGTCCACGAAGGCTCGTACGGCGGGACGTTCGTCGGCGTACAGGCGCGCCGCGACGGGGGCGGGCACGGCCAGCACCGCCGCGCGCGCGGCGACGTCACCGCGCGGCGATTCCAGCCGGACCGCGTCGCCCTGCTGCGTCACGCGGGTGACGGGATGGCCGGTGGTGACGTCCAGGCGGTCGGCGAGGGCGCGGGCGAGGGTGTCCATGCCGTCGCGGTAGGTGTGCCATGTCGCGGAGCTGCCGCACGTGGCCAGGTGGGCGGCGAGCGGCGCGGCGGCCGAGCGTTCGGGGTCCCAGCCGAAGAAGCCGCTGACGAGCGGGCCGATGAGGTGGTCGGACACGTCCCGGTGGTAGGGCCGGACGAGGTCCGCGACGGTGTCCGCGCCGAGCGAGGAGGCCTCGGGGCGGGTGGGGTCGAGGTCGCCGCGCTGCGCCATCCGCACCAGCCGGGCCTGGAGCCGGAGCAGGTCGACCCGCGCCCGGGGCCCGAGGCCCGCGCCGGTCAGCAGCCCCAGGGGCCGGCCGGCGTGCGGGCGCGGGCGGCCGTCCCGCCACACCGCCAAGGCGCCGCGGACGTTCGGCACGGCGGCCGGGTCGCGGTCCAGGCCGAGCGCGGTGATGAGCCGCCAGGTCGCGGGGTAGCCGGCGCGGCCCGGGAACATCTCGGCGCCGGTGTCGATCAGGCAGCCGTGCTCGCGGACGGTCCGCGTCCGGCCGCCGACGGCATCGGCGGCCTCCAGGACCCGGACGGTGCACCCGGCCTCGGCCAGCGCGTACGCGGTGGCGAGACCGGCGGGGCCCGCGCCCACCACGGCGACGTCCAGTGCGGGCCGCCCGGCCGTCATGCCAGTGCCCCGGCGATCAGGTCGGCGACGACCAGCAGCACCACCGTGACGCGGTGGGCATGGATCGCGATCCGGCGCGCGCGCAGGATGTCGCCGCGGAAGCCGATCACCAGGTGAGCGAGCCGCATCCCGACGAGCGGGAGCAGCGCGACGGGGAACCACCACGGCGCGGCGCCCGCCACCGCCGATCCGGCGATGAGCGCGACCTGCGCTCCGGTCATCGCGGCGACGAACACCCGGTGCGCCGGCGCGGAGACGAGCGTGGCGACGGTGATGCGCCCGGCGGCGCGGTCGCCGTCGGCGTCGTTGGTGTTGGAGTACAGCCCGAACAGCATCGGACCGGACCCGAACAGCACCGCCTGCACGACGGCGAAGCCGCTCGCCCCGCCGGTCAGCAGCGCGTACGGCACCAGCGTCCAGCCGACGCCGAGGCCGATGAGGAACAGCTCCTGGAACCCGCGGTAGCTGATCTTCAGCCCCCACGAGTACTGCACGGACGCCGCCACGCACACCGCCGCCAGCACGACCGCCCACAGCGGACGGTGCGGGGCGGCGGCGACCACCGCGACCCACAGCGCCGAACCGAGCGCGGTGGCCGCCCACGAGCACCGCAGCGCCTGCGCCTCGGTGAGCGTCCCGGCGACGAGGGGCTTGCGGGCCAGGCGCCGCCGCGCGGCGTCGGACCCGTAGTTGGCCGCGTCACTGCCGTCGCGGTACCCGGTGACGTCGTCGAACCCCACCATGGCGGCCACCACGACCACCTCCGCCACGAGGACCAGCGCGAGCAGTCCGAACGTCTGCGGCTTCCAGCGGACGGTGGACGACAGCAGCGCCCACACGACCACGAGACCGAGGTAGTAGTCGTAGATGTCCAGCTTGGCCAGGCGCGCGTACGCGGCGAGGTCACCGCGCCCGGTGACGCCGGACCTCTGGAGAGCGGTCTGCTGGCTCATCTGGTCCCCGTGTTCATCTGGTCCCCCTGCGGACGTCGGTGAACGCGCAGACGGTGTCGGCGATGTACTCCACCTGCGCGTCGGTCAGGTTCGGATAGAGCGGCAGCGAGATGGTGCGCCGCGCGGCGGACTCGGCGTTCGGCCACGACCCGCCGGGCCGCGCGTAGGGCGCGAACGCGGGCTGGGCCGGCAGCGTGCGCGGGTAGTAGACGTGCGCGGTGACGCCGTGCGCGGCCAGATGGGCGTCCAGCGCGTCCCTGTCGTCGGTGAGGACGGTGTACACGTAGGGGAACCGGCCGTCGCCGCCCTCCGGCGGCGCGGTCAGGCCGCGTTCCGCGAGCGGCGCGAACCGGCGCGAGTAGTAGGCGCAGATCTCCGTGCGGCGGGCGAGCCGGTCGTCGAGGCCGGCCAGCCGGTACAGCTGGAACGCGGCCATCACCTCGTCGAAGCGGCTGTTGTGGCCGATCCGGTGGTGGACGAAGCGGTGGACGCCGTCCTGGCCGTGGTTGCGGAGCATCCGCACGTCGGCGGCGAGGCCGGCGTCGTCGGTGATCACCACTCCGCCCTCCCCCGGCATGCCGAACGTCTTCACCTGCACGAAGGAGTAGAGCCCCGCGTCGCCCCAGCGGCCCGCCGGACGGCCCCGCAGCCGCCCGCCCTGGGCGAGCGCCGAGTCCTCGATCAGGCGGACCCCGCGCCGGTCGGCCAGCGCCCGGAACGCGGGCATGTCCGCCATCACCGAGAACATGTGGGCGGCCAGCAGCACCCGGGTGCGCGGCGTGATCAGCGCCTCGGCGGCGGCGGGGTCGACGGTGAGCCGGACCGGGTCGACGTCGGCGAACACGGGCCGGGCGCCGGCGTCGATGACGGTGGCGGCCAGCGGCGCGCACCCGAACGCCGGGACGACGACCTCGTCGCCGGGGCCGACGTCCATCGTGGCCAGCACCAGGGTCAGCGCGGACGTGCCGCTGGAGCAGGCGACGACGTCGCCTGCGCCGATCCGGGCGGCGAGCGCGCGTTCGAGCCGCGCGGTCCGCTCGCCGAGGATGAACTTCTGGTCCCGGCCGGTCCCGACGGCGTGGACGATGTGGAGCAGCGCCTCGCGGTCCTCCTCGAACAGGTCCGGCGAGAAGAACGGGATCGTCGCGACGGGCGGGGCGGTCATCGCGGCGTCCCTTCGTAGAAGCGCTCGATCTCGTCGCAGACGCGGTCCACCTGCTCGTCGGACAGGTCGGGATAGAGGGGGACGGCGAGCGCGCACGCGCACGCGGCCTCCGCGCGCGGGAAGTCGCCGGGCCGGTGGCCGAGATGCGCGAAGCACGGCTGGAGGTGCAGCGGGACCGGGTAGTAGACCTCCGTCCCGATCCCCCGGCCGGCCAGGTGCGCGGCGAGAGCGTCGCGGTCCTCGACGTGCAGGAGGTGGACGTACGAGACGCGGTCGCTCCCGGGGGGCGGCGGGATCGAGCCGGGGACGCGGCGGACGCCGGGCACCCCGCGCAGCCGCTCGTCGTAGCGTGCGGCGAGCTCCGCGCGGCGCGCGATGTCGGCGTCGAGGGCGGTGAGCTTGGCCTGCAGGACGGCCGCCTGGACGTCGTCCATCTTGCTGTTGCGTCCCGGGACGACCGTGGCGTTGGAGATGCCGGGGAAGTTGTCGATCGTGCGGCCGCCGCGCCCGTGGTGGCAGAGCATCCGGGCGGTCTCGGCGACGGACTCCTCGGTGGTGAGCACCGCGCCGCCGTCGCCGATGCCGCCGAGCGTCTTGGCGGGGAAGAACGACAGCACCCCGCCGGCGCCGTGCAGCCCGGCGTGGACGCCGTCCGCCCGCATGCCGATCGCCTCGGCGCTGTCCTCCACGATCGTCAGGCCGTGGCGCCGCGCCACCGCGCCGAGCCCGCGCAGGTCCGCCATGCGGTCGAACAGGTGCACCGGCATGATCATCCGGGTGCGGGCGGTGACCGCGGCGTCCGCCGCGCGCGGGTCGAGGCCGTGGCCGCGCTCCTCGATGTCGGCGAAGACGGGGACGCCGCCGGCGAGGACCACGGCACTGGCCGTGGCGATGAACGAGTAGGCGGGGACGATCACCTCGTCGCCCCGCTCCAGCCCCGCGGCGCGCAGCAGCAGGATCAGCGCGTCGGTGCCGGAGTTGACGGCCACGACATGGCCCGCCCCGGTCCACGCCGCGAGCCGGCCCTCCAGTTCGGCGACCTTCGCGCCGTGCGAGAACTTGCCGTTGTCCAGAACGTCGTCGAGATGCTTTCTGATCCCCTCCCAGTGCTGCTGGAAACTCGCGGCCTGATCGAAGAAGGGAATGGCGGCCGACGGAACGGGGGAAGGGGCTTCCGGCGGTGTTGTCTGCACGATTTCCTACCCGGAGATGAGAGGGCGGGGGGCCGTCCGGGAGGTTTCCCGGCCCGCGGTCCGGCCCCGCGGGCCGAATGGCGGCGGATCCTCCCGGACGGCGCTCTTTCCCGGAGGTCCGGGTCAGCGGCCGAGCAGCGGGATGTCGTTGCGGCCGAGGTGGTAGTCGCGGACCGCGTCGACCAGCTCGTCCACCGTCAGCCGTCCGCTGTTGTCGACGTCGAGCTGGCGGAAGGCCTGGTCGGCGACCTGTCCGTCCAGGCCGATGGCGGCGAACCAGCCGTGCATCTCCGGCGGCGACACCTCGCCGTCGCCGTCGCGGTCCAGGATGCCGACGATGGCCTCGATGGTCGGCCGCACCACCGAGGAGAACCCGGCGTCGCCCTTGCTGATGATCTCCTGTTCGGCGGCGCTCAGGAACTCCCCGCGGGTCATCCGGTCGGAGCCGGCCGCCTCCGACAGCTTGTCGAACATGCCGAGGTAGGTCTCCCGCAGCTTGTCGGCCTGGGGGGTGCCCTGGGCGCCGAGGCGGGCGATGATGTCGTCGGCCTCGCGCTCGAAGTCGGACCGCTCGATGACGCCGTTGCCGTTGCGGTCCCACAGCCGGAACCGCTCTTCGAGGCGATTGGACTGGGTGGTGGCCATGACCATTTTCGTTCTCCTCCTGCACCATTCGGTGAACCGGGTGGACGAGCGAAACTCCGCGTATCCGTGGCGGTGGCCCGGATTCCGCTTCGCGTCGTTAACTCTGCCCGAGCCCGTCACCGCCGGAACATGCGCCGCGGGTAAGGGATTGATATCTCTCCGACGAATGTCGCGTCACGGGAATGGATCGCCTTCCGGGCATGCCGAATGGCCGGGCCCGCCATTTCGGGCGCCGGCGCTTTTTCGGCCCTTTCTCAGTCCGGCGGGGCGCCCTGGCGGAACGCCAGCCGTTCGCCCGGCGCCAGGCCGAGCTCGGTCCCGCTGCGCGGCGGCTCGGCGCGGACCAGCACGTTGTAGTGGTTGGGCAGGTGGCAGCCGTCGAAGCCGAGCAGGACGCCGACGCGCCGCCCGGCGATCCACAGCTCGTCGCCGCGGTCGAGCACGCCGCCCGCGTCGATCTCGGCGAACCCGAGGAACGCGACGCGGTCGATGCGCGCGCCCGCCGCGGTCTCGGCGTGGTCGGTCGCCACCAGCTCGTGCACCTCTCCGGCGCGGACGCAGCGGCTGGCGAACGGCTCCAGCCGCATGCCCCGGTCCGTCCGGCGGTGCGCCAGGATCTTGACGAGCGTCGCGGCGACCGCGCTCTTCGGGCCGTCCTCGAACGGGTTCATCCGCCGCCTCCCGTCCGCGCGCCGTCCCCGGACCCCGTCCCGGCCTGCGGCGGAGCGGGCGCTGCGGGCGCGGAGGAGGCGGGCGCCGCGGGCGCGGAGGGGGCGGGCGCGCGGCGCTCGGCGATCCGGGTCTCCGCGAGGTGGTAGGCGGCCCGGACGAACCGGAGCGCCGCGAGGCCGCCGTCGGGCGTCCGGGGAGCCCGGATGCGCCGGTCGAAGTCCCGCAGCACGCCCACGTACTCGTGCCACAGGGAGCCCTTGAAGCCGGGATGGCCGTCGAGCATGTCGGCGTGGAGCGTGCGCCCGTCGGCGAGGCGCACCTCGACGTCCTTGCGCTCGCCCGGGTACGACCAGTCGAGCAGGATCCGCGCGGCGGCCGTCCGGCTCCGCAGCCGGACGTCGGCGCGGCGGTCGGTGCCGCGGGCGTCCGTCTCGATCCGGGCGGACACCACCTCGGGCGCCGTGTCGGCGGGCCCGAGCAGCAGCCGCAGCAGGTCGAACGCGTTGGGGCCGTTGTCGGCGACGCACCCGCCGCCGCAGCGGCCCGGGTCGAGATACCAGCTGTCGTCGCCGGCGTGCTCCTCGATGCGCTCCAGGTAGCGGACGGTCACCTCGGTGATGCGGGAGCCGGCGCACTGCTCCCGCAGCCGCGCGACCGCCGCGTTGTAGCGGCGGTGGAAGGCGGTGAACAGCGGGACGCCCCGCCGGTCGGCCAGCCGCCGCAACGCGTCCCCTTGCGCGACGTCCAGCGCGAGGGGCTTCTCCACGCAGACGGCGACGTCCCGTTCCAGCGCGTCGGCGCACACCCGCAGGTGCACGTCGTTCGGCACGGTGACCACCACGGCGTCCGGGCGCTCCTCGTCGAGCAGCCGGAGGTGGTCGGTGTAGCCGGGCACGGGCGAGGCGTCCGGTTTCGCGGGGTCGCTGTCGCACACGGCGGCCAGCCGCATGGAGGGCGAGTCGCGCAGCGCCGCGAGGTAGAAGCGGGAGATGACGCCGAGGCCGATGACGGCGACCCGCAGCGGCGCGGTCATGCCCGCTCCAGCGCCGCGGGGGCGGGGACGCCGAGGCGAGCGGCGGTGCGGCGCAGTTCCCGGTAGAGGTCCTCGCTCAGCGGGACGCCGTCGCGCAGGCGCTCCTGGGCGCGGCGGTGCTCGTGCCAGCCGGGATACCGGACGGGTTCGGAGGGGTCGGAGGGCGGGCAGCCGAGCAGGGCGCCGAACAGCGTGCCCGCGTCGAGCGCGGCGCCGGCGCGGAGCGCGTCCGGGGCGATCGCGGCGGCGAAGAACCCGATGCCGTCGTCGCGGCCGGTGGGGCCGCCGTCGCCGTCGAGCGCGTCCGGATGCGCGCCGAGCGCGGCGCCGGACACGACCGCGGCGAGGACCTCCACCGCGATGCCGAGCCCGAACCCCTTGTACTGCCCGGCCTCGCCGCCGAGCCACATCAGGTGCGCCCGCCCCTCGTCGAAGGCGGACGGGTCGGTGACGGGAGCGCCGTCGTCGTCGCGCAGCACCCCGGCGGGGATCGCCCGCCCCTCGCGGGCGGCCTGCCGGACCCGGCCCGTGGGGGCGGCGGTCGTGCTCATGTCCAGCACGAACGGCGGATGCGGGCCGGCGGGCGCGGCGACGCTCAGCGGGTTGGTGCCCAGCATCGCCACCGCGCCGCCGGGCGGCCGCACGATCCGCTGCCCGCCGCAGTTGGCGGCGACCAGGCCGATCATGGCGTGCTGCACCGCGCGCAGCGCGTGGTGCCCGGCGCAGCCGAAGTGCGTCGCCCCGCGCACCGCCACCATCCCGATCCCGAAGGTGGCGGCGCGCTCGACGGCGAGGTCCATGGCGGCCTCCGCCGCCCACAGGCCCAGCGCGCGCCGCGCGTCGAGCAGGACCGACGCGCCCCGGTCGGCGACCGGCCGCGGCTCGGCGCCGGGGTCGACCCGCCCGTCCTCGAACAGCGGCAGGTAGAGGCGGGTGAGGTTGGTCAGGCCGTGGGACGCCATGCCGGTGAGGTCGCCGTAGCACAGCGCGCGCGCCGCCGCGTCCGCCCGCGCGGACGGCAGCCCGTGGTGCTGGAAGACGGCCGCGGCGAAGTCGAGCAGGTCGGTGTAGGCCGCCCGGACGGACGGGGCGGCCGTCCGGGGGGCGGTGCCGGGATCGTCCGGCGGGTCGGGGACGGGCGAGGGGCGCCGGAACGGCGAGGTCGTGGTCACGGTGATCCATTCAGGTCGTCGGTGAAGGCGGTGAGGACGCGGGAGACGGTGGCGGCGAAGTCGGCGAGCTGGCCGGCGCCGGCGAACTCGCCGTCGGCGTGGGCGTTGTTGGCGGCGAGGTCCCCGGGGCCGAGCACGACGGTGCAGGCGCCCGGGACCTGCGACATCCAGATCGCGTCGCAGGTGAAGGCGGGCTCGCCGGGCGGCCAGGGCGCGACGCCGGCGCGGTCGCGCAGCAGCGCGTGGCCCCAGGCGTCACGGTCGTCGAGCACGGGCAGGCCGCGCTTGAGCCATTCGAGCCGGGTGACGGCGCGGGCGTCGGCGGCGGTCCGGCCGAACAGCGGCGTGCCCGCGAACGCGAACGCGAACTCCGTCAGCCCCTCGCTCAGCGCGTCCCGCAGGCGCTGTTCCAGGCGGCGCGCGGCCTCCGGGGAGCCGTAGGCGAGGTTGAGCAGCAGGGAGCCGCCGCCGTAGACCTTGTTGTGCCGGGTGCCGGTGTGCAGGCCGGCCACGCACACGGTCGCGTCCGGCACGGAGGAGCCGAGCGCGGTGCCGAGATGCTGGGCCAGGAAGCCCAGCAGGACGCTGGCGTTGTGGCCGTGGCCCGGCCGGTCGTCGACGGCGTCGTCTCCGTCCACGACGATGCGCGCGGTCATCGCGGCGGTGCTGCGGGTCAGGAACCGTCCGCCGGTCGGTTCGCAGAAGACGTTCAGGCGTCCGGTGTAGCCGCGCCGGACGAGGGGCCGGGTGCCGAAGACGCCCATCGCCCCGCCCTCCTCGCCCGCGACGGCCTGCACCAGCACGCCGACGTCGCGGCCCAGTGCGGAACGTTCCGCGCGCGCGGCGCGGATGCCCGCGAGCAGCGCCACCGCGGGGCCCTTGGCGTCGATCGCGCCGCGCCCGTGGAAGCGGTCGCCGTCGAACGAGACCGGCTGGCGGCCCGCGACGGTGTCGAGGTGCACGTTGAACATGACCGTGCGCTCGGCGGGGAGGTCGTCCGGCCCGAGGCGGAGCACGAGGCTGGGCTGGCATTCGAGGAACCCGGGGCGGGCCGCGGCCGCGCGGACCGCCGCCGGGACCGGCCCGCCGTCCAGGTCGGCGGGCCCGGCCGGGGC
>NZ_JBEYYT010000039.1:0-24148 GCF_040645715.1 Spirillospora sp. NPDC046719
CCGGTGGCGCGTGCGAGTCGCGCCACCGGGGTTCCTGCGTTCGGGGGGCCCGCGGGCCGCGGGGAATTACGTTGCCCCCGCAGGCGTTATCCTTGTACCGTCATCGTGCGGACGTCCTGCGGCGGCCGCGTTGACAACTCAACATGGGGGTGACCGGCTTCGACTTCGGTCGTTCGAGCCAGGGGAAGCGGGTCGAGGGTTGCTGTCGTGACCTCGTTAATCCTGTGACAGCAAACCAATAACTGCCAACAAGAAGCAGTCCGAGTTCGCCCTCGCCGCCTGAGCGAGGAGCGAACTCTGTCAGCCCGGTAGCGTCTCCGAACCGGGGTCTGGCATCGTAAGGAGACTCCACCTGCAAGCCCGGTCGCGGGGCCTGTAGGGAAAACCAACAGCGACTGAGTCCGTCGGCGACACGCCTGCGTGAGCGCCGGGACTGAGAAAACGCCAAGCAGGCTGCACCCGGAGAAGCCCTAGCTCTTCACCGAAGGACGCGGGTTCGATTCCCGCCACCTCCACCAGCGAGTACAGAACGGCCCGACCGGGAAACCGGCCGGGCCGTTCTGCTGTGCGCTCTGTGTCCTGGGCTAGCGGCGGACCTTGAACCTCAGGTGCAGGACGCCCTCGCCCTGGATGACCACGTGGGGGTCCTCCAGGAGGTGCTGGCCGTCGATGGCGCCGAAGTAGCGTTTGCCCGAGCCGAACACCACCGGCACCACGTCGATCGCCACCTCGTCCACGAGACCGGCAGCGAGGATCTGGGCGCCCACGTCCCCGGCGTTCACGGCGACGGCCCGGTCCCCGGCGAGGGCGCGGGCCTTGTCGATCGCGGCCTTCACGTCGTCGACGAAGTGGTACGACGCCTCCGGATGCCAGCCCTCGGGCTTCGGCCGGTGGGACACCACGACCACGTGGTCACCCGCGGGCGGCCGTCCCTCCCAGCCGTTCACCAGGTCGAACAGGGTGCGGCCCATCACGATCGTGCCGATCGTCCGCCACGTCGACCGGACGTACTCCGCCGACGCGCTGGAGACCTTGAACGGGCTGCCCGAGCCGGAATGGTCGTACCGCTCGTCGACGCCTCCGACGATCGGGTCGTCGCCGTTGAAGTACCAGTCGTGGAGCGGTCCGACCTCGTCGTTCGCGTCGGCGATGAAGCCGTCGACCGACATCACGTTGTGCATGATCACTGCGCCCACGGGTTCTCCTCCGGTGTCCTCGGGCCTCGCCTCACGATCCTGTCGTCCGGGGGAGCGACCGGGCATGTAAGAAATCAATCGGCGGGCATCGGGCCGTCGTCCGGCGGGAACCCCGGCTCGGCGGGGAACCGGCGCCGCAGGGCCAGGTACTCCGTCGGGGTGTGGCCGGTGAAGTCCTTGAACTCCCTGGTGAAGTGGGCCCGGTCGAAGTAGCCCGCCGCGTGGGCGAGGTCCGACCAGTCGACGGGGCGCGGGGCGTCCACGGACAGGATCAGCCGCGCGAAGCGGTAGATCCGCGCCACCCGCTTCGGGGTGACCCCGACATGGGACTTGAACTGCGCGGCCAGGTGGTTGCCGCTCACCCCGGCGCCGTCGGCCAGCGCGCCGACCGGGACCGCGCCATAGGAGGTCTCCAACCGCAGGCCGGTGTGCCGGACCAGGCCGAGGCCGCGCGGGGGCGCCTCGGCGAGTCGCGACCGCAGTTCCTCCTCCACGACCCGAATCGCCTCCGAGGCCGACGGGACGTCGCCGACCCGGTCGCGGATCCGGTCGATGGACCGTCGCCAGACGGCGTCGGCGGGCACCCACCGGTTCCGCAGTTCGGCCGCCGGCACGCCGATGAACGGCGAGAGCCCCCACGGCTTGAAGTGGACCCCGACCAGACGCACCCGTGCCGGGTACTCGAAGAGGAAACGCCTGGTCCACACGCCCATGAACCATCCGCCGCCGAACAGCGCCGGCGGCACCGAAGGATCGGAGTCCCACAGGCGGGCCGGTTCGCCCAGGTTGACGAACAGGTGCGCCGACGGCATCGGCGGCACGTTCATCCGGCGGTGGCGCGGCACTCCGGTCAGGCAGTAGATGTCGTCGATGAAACTGTCGAGTGGCGGCGCGGGCACCCGCCCGACGTATTCCATGGGCCAAGTCTGTCCCTTCGGCGCCGCGCGCGTCGTCTGGCTCTCAAGTCCGGGGTGCCGGTTCCCCATGGGGGACGATGCGCGGCCGATCGGCCGCCTTCCAGACTCCGAGCATGAAGTCGATCTCGAAGAGGGCGGGAAGCGTGGCGGCCGCCGTCGCCGCCGTCGCCTGCGGTGCCGCGCTCACCGCACCGGCGGGACACGCCGAGAAGCCGGCGCGGGAGCCGGCCGGCTGCGTGCCGGTCTCCGGCGCGGTGTGCGGTTCGGTGCGGGTGCCGCTGGTGCGGGACCGTCCCGGCCTGGGGGACACCACGGTGGCCTACGCCCTGATCAGGCACCGCGACACCTCCCGGCCCGCCAAGGGGACGGTGGCGCTCAACCCCGGAGGTCCGGGGGATTCCGCGATCGCGTCCGCGTCCCAGTACGCCCGGATGTTCGGCGGCCTGCTGCAGGACCACGACCTGCTGCTCGTCGACCCGCGCGGCGTCAACCGCTCCGATCCCGTCCGGTGCGGGGCCCTGGCCTCGCTGCCCGCGACCCGCGACGGCTTCGTGCGGGCGGTCGGTGAATGCGGCCGGACGCTCGGAACCCGCGCCCGCGGCTACACCTCGGCCGAGATCGCCGACGACATCGACGCCATCCGGGCCAATCTGGGCGTCGATCGGCTCGACCTGCTCGGGGAGTCCTACGGCACCTACCTCATGACGGTCTACGCCCAGCGGCATTCCAGGCATGTGCGCTCGATCGTGCTCTCCAGCGCCTACCCGCTCGACTTCGACATGTGGGCGCGCCCCAACGCGCGGGCCGCGCGCCGAACGCTGCGACTGGTGTGCGAGCGCAGTGCGGGCGCCTGCGACGGCGACGAGGTCCTGCGCGACGTCGCGCGGCTCGCCCAGAGGCTGCGGACGCGGCCGATCACCTACACGCTGGGGGAGGAGCAGCGGCGGCTGGACGACACCGCGCTGGCCTCGATCGTCTACGGCCTGGCGGGCTCGGCCCCCGAGGGAATCGGCGGCGTCCCCGCGATGGTCCGCAGGTCCCTCCACGGCGACAACGCGCCGCTGATCGAGGCCGCCCGTCAGGTGGCGCCGCTGAGCGGGTCGGCGCTCCGTCAGGACGAGCAGCAGCTCTTCAACCCCGAGCAGGCCGCGGCGGTGATGTGCAACGACTACCCGACGGCCTGGAACCGCACAGCGCCGGTCGCGGCCAGGCTCCGGCAGTTCTCGTCCGGGCTCGCGGCGATTCCCGAGCGGACGTACTGGCCGTTCGGCAAACGAGCCTGGACCGGCGTGAGCTACAGCTGGGGCAACGCGTGCGTGCGCTGGCCCGACCGGCACGGCCCGGTCCAGCCGACCAGCGGCCCCCTCCCCGACGTCCCGGTGCTGGTGGTGTCGGGCGACCTGGACGCCAACACCCCGACCGAGCAAGGCCGGCAGGCCGCCCGCCGGTTCCCGCGGTCCACGGTCGTAGAGGTGCCCAACGTCGGTCACGTGGCCGAACACGAACCCAGCGGCTGCGCGGCCGCGATCGAGTCCGGTTTCATCCGCCGCCTTCGGGTGGGCGACACCTCCTGCCTGGCCGGCATCCCGCCTGCGCCCGTGGAGCCCCTCCCGCGGTGAACCGTCCGGTCATGCCGGGAACTGAAATCCTCGGGAAGTGCGTCGGGTGTCCTCCTGCCTCAGGACGATGACCGGGATATCGGCACGCCGTACGAAACCGACCTCGAACGCCAGATCGGGGCGACCCGACGAGCCCTCCAGAATCACCAGATCGCACTGGTGCAGTTGGTTCTCTATTTGCGCGCCGATATTGCGGATATGTTGGACCAGGCGAGAAAAAACGTCTTCGGGTGGCGGCGCCGAAGGCGGCAAGATCCACCCGGCCGCGACCAGCCTGATCCCGGTCGCCGTCAGAAGCCTCTGCTGCCTACCTGCGCATGGCGATCGGCGGCTCGGTGCGACGCGGGGAACTCCGTCTCTGAAATCAGATCCAGGTACTGATATGAAACCAACGACGGTCATCGGTTGAGCTGAATGAGGATATGGAAACCCGCGGGGAGGGCGGATCTCCGCGATTTCCGTTCCGTTGCGGTCGGGCCGTTCGCGTGTTCGCGGGGTCAGGACACATGAAGTTCACAGGGGAGCACTCTGCCCGAAACGTTCCAAAATGAAGATCGTCGGCGCATCGACGGACGATCTTCATGTGGGGAGATGCGCCTTGGCACAGATCCAGCGGACGCGGCACGGGCAGACGCGCAGGAGCTTCCTGCGCGCGGTGGGGCTGACCGGCGGTGCCGGCACGATGTTCGCGGCCATGGGGGCGCTCGGCCTCGCACCGGCCGAGGCCACCGCGGCCACGCCGCCCTTCCGGCCCCTCAGCCCCGCCGACTTCCACCTCACCGGGCGCAGCGCCGCCAGCGTCGTCATCCTCGGCGGCGGCATCGCCGGCCTCGTCTCCGCCTACGAACTCGGCAAGGCCGGATACCGCTGCACGATCCTGGAGCCGCGCGACCGGACGGGCGGCCGCAACTTCACGGTGCGCGGCGGCACCGAGCAGACCGACCTGTTCGGCAACAAGCAGGTCGCCCGCTTCGGCGAAGGGCAGTACCTCAACGCGGGTCCCGCGAGGCTCGCCCAGTGGATGGTCACGCTCGACTACTGCAGGGAACTCGGCGTCCCGATCGAGGTGTTCACCAACGTCAACGCCGACGCCTACATCTACAACGAGTCCTCCGGCATGAAGCCCGGGCACCCCATGCGCTACCGGACGGCCAAGGCGGACGTCTACGGTTACGTGAGCGAGCTGCTCGCCAAGGCCACCGGCCGCGGCGCCCTGGACGCCGAGCTGACCGGCGACGACCGCGCCGCGCTGCTGTCGTTCCTGGAGGACTGGGGCCAGATCGGCGGCAAGTCCGACGGCTTCGCCTACAAGGGCGGCACCAACCGCGGCTTCGGCGTCTACCCCGGCGCGGCCGGTCAGCCCGGCACGCCGCTGGGTACCGTTCCCGGCGTCTCCGACGTGTTCGCGTCGGCCGTCGGACGCTACTTCTCCTTCGAGTTCGAGTACGACCAGGCGATGCTGATGTTCCAGCCGGTCGGCGGCATGGACCAGATCCCCAGGGCGCTGACGCGCGCCATCGGCCCCGGCAAGGTCAAGCTGGGCTGCGCCGCCTCCCGTCTCGTGCAGCGGCCGGACGGCGTGACCGTCCACTACACCGACGCCGCGGGCCGCCAGAAGACCCTGGACGCCGACTACTGCGTCGCCGCGATGCCCCCGCACCTGCTGGCCGGGCTCCCGCACAACCTCGGCGACGACGTCCAGGCGGCCCTGCGGGCCATCACCCCCGCCTCCGCCAGCAAGATCGGACTGGAGTACCGCAGCCGGTGGTGGGAGACCGACCACCGCATCTACGGCGGCATCACCGAGACCGACCTCGACCTCACGCATGTCTGGCACCCCTCGCACGGCTTCCATGAGGGGCGGGGTGTCATCGTCGGTTACTACAACTACGACGAGACCGCCGACAAGTACGGCAAGATGACCCCGCGACAGCGCCAGGAACGCGCCGTCACCCTCGGCGAACGCATCTACGGCGCCAAGTACCGGACAGAACTCGCCTCGTCCTTCTCCCAGTCATGGCGCTACATCCCGCACATCGAAGGCGCCTGGCACAACCTCCCCGGCTGGACTCCCGACGCCCCCGTCCTCAAGCCGCTGACCGCGCCCACCGGCCGCGTCCTCTACGCGGGCGACTGGCTCTCCTACATGGACGCCTGGCAGCACGGCGCCATCCTCTCCGCCCGCCAGGCCGTCACCGCCCTCCACACCCGCGCGTTGGCACACTGACCTTCTCGGAACCGCAGAGCGTCGGCCGGGCCCGGCTCGGATGCGTCCCGGCCGGGCTTGCGCCGGTCCCGGCCGCCCTGCCCCGGGTTCCGGGGGGAGGGTAAGGGCGAAGTGCCCGGAGTGGCGTAGATTTCGCGGGTGAGCGTGGAGCTGACGGTGGGCACCCGGGTCCTGCTGCGGCGGGTGCGGGCGGACGACGAGGCCCGGTTCCTCGAACTCGCGGAGGCGAGCGAGGGCCTGCACCGGCCGTGGGTGGCGCTGCCCCGGTCCGCGGCGGAGTTCGCGGCCTACCTCGCGCGGTTCGACCAGGTGACCGCGGTGGGAATGGTGGTCTGCCTGCGCGACGGCGGGGACCTCGCGGGCATGGTGAACATCAACGAGATCGTCCGCGGGTCGTACCAGCGCGGGGTGCTGGGCTACGCGGCGTTCCTGCCGCACGCCGGCCGGGGCTACATGACCGAGGGGGTGGCCCTGGCCGTCCGGTACGCCTTCGAGCGGCTGGGGCTGCACCGGGTGGAGGCCGACATCCAGCCGGGGAACGCGGAGTCCCTGCGGCTGGCCGCGCGCCTCGGCTTCCGCCGGGAGGGGTTCTCGCCCGCGTACATCAAGATCGACGGAACGTGGCGGGACCATGAGCGGTGGGCCTTGACGAACGAGAGTTGATCGCGTTTATTGATCATGTAAGCCCGATATACCAGTACAAAATACAAGCGCAGCGCCGCGTCTTGGTCTCACCTAGGAGGTCGGCAAGCGTGGGCGTCCGCAGGGATGAACCCGGCCAGGAGATCGAGTGGCCGGGCGCTCTGGACGTGCGCGCCCTCCTCGAACGCGGCTGGCGGCCCACCCCGATCCGCGACTTCATCCTCAAGGTGCACAGCAGGTGCAACCTGGCCTGCGACTACTGCTACATGTACGAGATGGCCGACCAGGGCTGGCGCCGCCAGCCCCGGCGGATGTCGCGGCAGGTCGTCGGCTGGGCGGCGGAGCGCATCGCCGAGCACGCCCGGATGAACCTGCTGCCCGAGGTCGAGGTCGTCCTGCACGGCGGCGAACCGCTGCTGGCGGGCGTCGAGCACCTGCGGCACGCCGTCGAGACGATCCGCGCCGCCTGCGAGCCCGACGTGCGCGTCGGGTTCAGCGTGCAGACCAACGGCGTCCTGCTCGACGAGCTGTTCCTCGACCTGTTCGCCGAGCACGGCGTCAGCGTGGGCGTGAGCGTGGACGGCGACGAGGAAGGCCACGACCGGCACCGGCGGCGCGCGAACGGGCGGGGCAGCTACCAGGACGTGCGGACGGGCCTGGAGCGGCTGACCGGCACCCCGTACCGGCACCTGTTCGGCGGCCTGCTCAGCACGATCGAACTGCGCAACGACCCGCTCGCTACCTACGAGGCGCTGCTGGCGTTCGAGCCGCCGGAGATGGACTTCCTGTTGCCCCACGGGAACTGGGACACGCCGCCGCCCGGCCGTCCGCCCGACGAGTCGACGCCGTACGGCGACTGGCTCATCGCCATCTTCGACCGCTGGTACGGGCGCGACGCCGACCAGGTCCGGATCCGGCTGTTCAGCGAGATCATCCGGCTGCTGTTCGGCCGGATGTCCGCCAGCGAGGCCGTGGGCCTGTCCCCGGTGGCCATCGCCGTGGTGGAGACCAACGGCGAGATCGAGCAGGTCGACTCGCTGAAGTCCGCCTACGACGGGGCCGCCGGCACCCGGCTGCACGTGTCCCGCGACCCGTTCGACACCGTGCTGTCGCTGCCGTCCGTCGCCGCGCGGCAGATCGGCCGGCAGGCGCTGTCGGCCCAGTGCCTCGCCTGCGAGGCGCACGAGGTGTGCGGCGCGGGCCTCTACCCGCACCGGTACAAGTCGGGCACCGGTTTCCGGAACCCGTCGGTGTACTGCCGCGACCTGCTGAAGCTGATCACGCACATCCGCGACGTGCTGAGCCGCGACCTGGACGGCTCGCCCGCGCGGCCCGCGGCCGCCGTCGGCTAGATCGGCGGCGGGTCGAAGTCCGCGTCCAGCCGCCGTCCCTCCAGGAAGACCTTGGCGTCGGGGTGCTCCAGCGTGAGCGTCCGGCGGTAGCGCTGCTCCGTGTCGGCGAACAGCGCCTCGGCCTCCTCGTCACGGCCCAGCGTGCGCAGATCGGCGACGGTGTTGGCCGCGGCCGAGAGCGTCACGGGATGGTCCTCGCCCATCAGGGCGCTCAGCCGGCGCAGCGTGCCCGAGCAGAGGCGGTACGCCGACTCGTTCTCGCCCAGCGCGGCCAGGTCGCTGGCCAGGTTGAGGGCGACGGTCAGCGAGTAGTGGTGGTCGCGGCCCAGCTTGAGCTCCAGCCCGGCGAGCGCGTCCTCGTTGGTCTTCCGCGCCGCCTGCGGGTCGCCGGTGACCCGCTGCAGGATGGCCAGGTTCCCCGCGCAGGCGTGGTTGTACGGGTGGTCGGCGCCGTAGACGCGCGGGTAGCGGCGGACGGTGTCCTCGGCGAGGTTCATGGCCTCCTCGAACTTGCCGAGCGTCCGGCGGATGTTCGCCAGGCAGGTCGCCGCCGCCAGCGTGTCGGGATGGTCGATGCCGAAGGCGCGCACGTACCGCTGGTGGATGTCCTCGGCGATCTCCTGAGCGCGCTCGTAGTCGCCCGCGCGCCGCCGCGCGATCGAGAGGTCCTTGCCGGTGCGCAGCGTCCAGGGATGGTCGGGGGTCAACTCCTCGATCCCGAACGCGTAGGCGTCCTCCCCGAGGTCGCACGCCTCGGAGAAGTCCCCGCCGAGCCGCACCGCCCGGGCCAGCCCGGTGTAGATGTTCAGATAGGAGGCGGGGTCGCCAGCCGCCTTCCCCGTTTCGAGTACCTCGAGGTACACCTGCTCAAGAAGGAGACGGGCGTTCGTGTAGTCGCTCTTGAGACCGTGGTCGAGCGCGACGCTGTTCTTGGCGCGCCAGATGCTCCACTCGTCGTCCGGGAATTTCGACTCGAAGCGGCGGAGCACGTCGTCGTCGATCTGATGCGCCTGCTGGAAGTCGCCGCTCGCCCTCAGGTCCGTCGCGCGTCCCCGGAGCGCGCGCAGCGTGGTGTCGTGATCGAGGCCGAGGGCCTTCTCGGCCATGGCGAGAGTCTGCGCCCCGAGCGTGGCGGCTTCCTCGTACAGCCCCAGTTCGCGGGTGATGTTGCACATTTCCACGCGCAGTTTCAGGACGTCCTCGTGGTCGGTCCCGGACGAGGCCGTCCACACTTCGAGGAACGACTCCGCGAACGACTGAGCGGAGGAAACGTCTCCCGAGGCGTACAGGTACGTGATCATCTGGAGGCAGAAGTCGCGGACCGAGGGCTCGGCGCATTCGGCGACGCCCGCCGGCTCCATATGCCCGAGCGCGTTCAGGAACTTGCCCCAGTTGCTCGAGTCGTTCGGATTCGGTGGCGTGTAGGCGGCCAGCAGCAAGTGGACTTCGTGCCGGAGGCGCTCCTGGTCCGCTTCCGAGACCTCGTCCCGGACGAGAGCCTGGATCAGCCGGTGGACCTGGATCGTCCGGGCCGGAATGTCGAGCCTCGCCAGAGCGAAGCGCCCCAGTTCGCCGATGGCCCGGCTCAGCTTGATGGGGTCCCTGATCAGTGTCGTGAGCCCCGGGCTGAGGCCGGGAACGACCTTGCTGAAGCTGTCGCGCGGAATCGGCTCCGGACCGAAGAACGCGCAATAGCGCAGGAGGTCCAGCGCCTCGGGCATCTTCTCTTCCAGGCTGGCGACGGAGAGCGCCCAGGCGGCCGTCATCGACACCGGATACTCGGTCGGTTTGCCCTGGGAGAGCAATTGGCTGGTGTGCTCTTCGAGGAGCTGCAGATACTGCTCCACCTGGATGCCGGTCTCCGCGTGGAGCGCCCCGGCCTGCTCCAAGGCGAGCGGGAGGTCGCCCAATTCCTCCGCGAGCCTGTCGGCGTTCTCCTCGCTGATGCCGCGCGGAACCCGCCTCGTGAGGAACTCGATGCTCTCCTCGCGGGTGAAGACGTCGATCGGGACCGCGTCGACCACGCCCGCCCAGCGGTGGTTCCGCGAGGTGATCAGGACGTGTCCGGGGCCCTGCGGGAGGGTCTCGGTCAGTTCCTCGGGCTCGTCGGCGTTGTCGAAGATCAGCAGCCAGTTGGTATAGGGCTCGCCGCGGCGCAGCGCGTCAAGGACGGCGTTGGCGGCGTCCTCGACGCCGCTCACGGAGGCCGAGGGAAGGCCGAGGGGCTGCGCGAGGCTCGCGAGAGAGGAACGGACCAGGACGGGCTGGTCGGCCGGGATCCACCAGACGAGGTCGTACGCCGATCTGTACCGGTAGGCGTACTCGACCGCCATCTGGGTCTTTCCGACGCCACCGAGACCGTGCAACGCGTGCGGGACCACGGCGGTGACCCTGTTGGCCAGGCCTCCGCGTAGTCGCTCGAGAAGGTCCGTCCGGCCGGTGAAGTTCTTGTTCCTGGGAGGGACCTTGCCCCAGATCTGGGGTACGCGATCCGTGGCGAACGATGAATCCGGCTGTGCGTTGGTCACTCGATCCCCCTGCGCCATGCCGGCGCCCCCACCGGACACACCGCATCACGTCGTGGTCAAGTAATTCCGTCAATGAAGATAGTGTATTGAAGCTGCTCGTACCAGTCTGTGTCAGGTGACACGTTGATCGGGCTCCCTTTTTCGGACGTCGTTATACGGCGTTCACAGGCTGTCCGAATAGAGAGGGGCGCAGGTGGCGCCGCTCTGGTGCCCAGGGCCGCTTTTTGAGACGATGGTCCTGATCACCTTGCGGTGTCCGGGAGAAACGCACTGGCGGGACCTCTGTGGCACCGGTACAGAGGAGGTACGGATGCAGAACCGCTCATTCGGCTTCGCCCGTGAGACCCTCGAGGCCGCCACCGCTTCCGGCTTCTCTCCAGGGATGCGGCGAGTCGGATTGGAGCTGTTGAAGCCGGGTACCGCAAGGGCCGGGTTCGACAACAAGATGTCACGGCGGCCGAGCGGGAAGACGGCGGCGACCAGGGCATAGAGGCGAGGCGACGGCGTCCGTTCTTCGGGGCGTTACCGGGACCATTCGGTCGGCCGTGCGCTACGCTCGGGTGAGCTTGCCGGCACATCTTTCCACGGGTGCCTGCTCATGGGACGGAATGATGATCGCGCAGTCTCCCTTCGGCTCTCCGGGTCCGCATGCGGGCGGGCGCGCGCTCGATGAAACGCATCGGGACCTCTTCCGCGGCAGGACCACGGAGACGCGCGAGGTTCTGCGGAATTGGGAGGAGAACCGGCTCACCGTGCTGCACGGCGGTGCCGGTGTCGGCAAGACCTCGCTGTTGCGCGCGGGCGTCGTCCCGCGGTTGCGGGACCAGGACGCGAATGTGCTGCCCGTCGCGCATGTCGCGTACCGGCCGTCGTTCCCGGTGGCGGCCCTGCCGGAGCACAACCATTTCCGGCTGGCGCTGCTGGCCTCGTGGTACACGCGCGCGTCGCCGGTGCAGATCTCCGAACTGCCGATCGGCGCGTTCCTGCGCAAGCACCGCCGGGTCGACCGGTTCGGGAGGCAGCTCCCCACGCTCGCCGCCATCGACGGGGCGGAAGGTCTCCTGCGGACCTCGTCCCGGCACGAACGGCACCGCCGGGAGCTCCTCGACGACCTGGCGGCCGTCATGAAAGAGGAGCCGGACCTGCACCTGCTCCTGGTCGTCCGCGACGACGCCCTCGACGAGGTCCTCGAACTCGCCGGCCGGCTGGGCCAGGAGTCGCCCGCGACGTGTTCGCTGGAGCCGTTGACGCCCGAGGCGGCGTGCGAGGCGGCGGAGGCGCTGATGCGCGGCGCCGGCCGGAGCGACGGCGACCTCGCCGAGGCGCTGGTGCGGGAACTGCGGACGGTCCGGATGGCGGGCGCCGTCCAGACCACCTCGCGGGTCGAGCCGGTGCTGCTGCAACTCGTCTGCGCGCGCCTGTGGGAGGACCTGCCCGGCGACACCGAGGTCTCCGCGGACCGGTTGCGCGGCGAGGTGAACCGGGTGCTGGGGGAGTTCTGCGCGCACGGTCTCGCCACGATCGCGGCCGACCAGAGCATCCGGGCGGCGAACGTCCTGTCCTGGTTCCGCGGCGTGTTCGGCGGGCCTTGGGGGCGCGCCGGGGTGCCCGAGTCGCGCCTGTACGACGACGTCCCCAAAGCGGTCGTCGACGCGGTGCAGGACCATCACCTCGTCCGGGCGCGCCTGCGCGACGGGGCGCGGTACTTCGAGCTGCAGCATCCCCGGCTGATCGAGCCGATCGGGAAGCTCGGCGGCGGAGCGGTCCCGATCAGGCGCCCGGGACCTTCGATACGACTGCACCAGGCGCGGCTGGCGCTTCTGGACGGCGACGCGGAACTCGCGCGGCGCCATGCGGAGGCGGCCGTCCGCGCCTGCGGCGAAGGCGGCGACATGAAGGTCCTCGCCACCGCGACCACCTTCCTCGGCGACATCGCCTACGAACAGGGGGACGCCCCGACGGCGATAATGCGCTACCGGAAGGCCGCCACGATCTGCGAGGCCATTCCGGACAACGCCGCGGTCGGCTGGCTCCTGGCCGGAATCGGCCGGATCCTGCTGGCGAGCGACGCCGGAGAGGCCGTCCGGCAGCTCCAGGCGGCGGCGAGCCGGCTGCCGCACGAGCTGTCGATCCAGACCGCGCTCGGACAGGCGCTCTGGCGTTCCGGGAGGACGCGCGCCGCCCGCGCGGTCTTCGAGGACGTCCTCGGCCACGACAGCCGCAACCGCGAGGCCCTCATCGCCAAGCGCGCCCTGACCGGCACCGCGTAGGCACAGGGGCCTCCGGCCCTTCGTGGCCTGTGTTCTCCGTGAACAGTCGTGCCCTCGTGTGACGAACGCTGGATTTTGAAGTCCAAGCTCCTGTTCGTCCGGTTTAGTGGCGAAATAGAAGTATGGCGCCCATGGCGTATTCGCTGATCTATTGTCCGCTTCTTGGTGACCGCTCCCCTCTACGGGGACGCATATGTCTGCTGCTAGGATCCGTGCGCGACTGAATCCGGTTGCCGGGAAAGCGGATGAACCGGGTTTCTTTGGCGAGTCCTGGCGAAATTTTATGCTCAGCTTTGACTTTAGCTCGTAATCCTGCTGGGCAATATGATAAGACGTCGGAGCTGCGGAGCGCTCGGACGGTGACCACGGTCGGAGCAAGGAGAGTCAGAGGTGAGCACCGCCCCACCCGAACCGGACGTGCGGGGCGGCGGCGGGGCCGAGGACTCACGGACCGGGGAGTCCGCAGAAGCGCAGGACCGGGTGTGGCGCCGCGATTTCACCTTGCTGATGGGCGGATCGGCGTTCTCGCAACTCGGCACGCTCGGGGCGGCCGCGGCCAATCCTCTGCTGGCGCTCGCGCTGACGGACTCGCCGATCGTCGCCGGCTGGGTCGCGGCCGCGAGCACCCTGCCCGGACTGTTCCTGCACCTGCCCGCCGGGCTGATCGCCGATCGCTGCGACCGGCGCCGGATCATGCTGCGCAGCCAGCTGATCCGGGTGCTGAACTCCATCGTGCTGTTCGTCGGCCTCTTCACCGTCCCCGAGCCCTGGCCGTTCCTCGTCGTGGCCGCGGTGGTGGACGGCTCCTGCGCGGTCTTCTTCCGGATAGCCGAGATGGCGGCCGTCCGGCACGTGGTGCCGGACGGAGAAGCCGAGAACGCGATGGGCAAGAGCGAGGCCCGGCACCATCTGGCCCTGGTCCTCGGCCGGCCGGTCGGCGGACTGCTCTTCTCCTTGGGCCATGCGTTTCCCTATGTGCTCGACGCATTGACGTCCTTCGTCTCCGTTGTTTCCCTTCGCTTTCTGCGAACGAAGCATCTCCAGTCCTTTGAACCAACACGGGGGTCGGGGCTCCGGGGGCCGATGCGGAAGATGACCCCCTATTTCAAGGAAGGATTCGGCTGGATAAGTCGTGACCGCTTCCTCTGCTCGTCGATCGTCGCGTGCGCGGTCGCGAACATCGGCTTCCAGATCATCATTCTGCTGCTCGTCGTCGAGGCCGAGCGGAATCATCTCTCCGGGTCGCTCATCGGCACCCTTCTCGCGACGTCGGGGGTCAGCGGTTTCCTGGGGGCCATGACCGCGCCCGGAATCGTGCGGCGCTTCCGGCCGCAGGCGACGGTCAAGTGGTGCGTGGCGGCCTGGCTGCCGTTCGTGGTGATCGTCGCGATGACGGGCGATCCGGTGATCGGAATGTGCGCCTGGGGGGCCTGCAGTTTCATGGGGGCCTACATCAACGTCGCCCTGGCGGTGCACCAGAGCAAGGCCATTCCGAAAGACGTCCTGGGCCGGGTGGAGGGGGTCCTCCAGTTCCTGACGACGGGCGCCGTGACGCTCGGGGCCTCCGCCAGCGGTTATGTGATCAAGTTCTTCGGGCCCCGTCCGACGGCCTTTCTCGTGGCCGGAACGTTCCTGGGCATCGTCGCCGCCGTCTTATGCCTGGTGCGCAGGCCGAATCCGGCCGGGGAGCCGACCCTCGTGACGCTCCTGTTCTTTATCGCCTTGGTCGCCGTATGGTCGCTTCCGAGGCCGGATTTCCGGTGGCGGAGGCAGCGCGCGAGGTGGGGCGGGCGTGCGGCGGCTGGAACGGCGCTGCCCGTGCACGGCGCGGCGGTGCCGGCGGGCGAGGACGGTTAGCGGCGAGCCCGCCGGGCGGACATCACCTCCGGGCCGTTCGGATTGTGCTGGGTGACGCATTGCGGACGGCCTGTTCCGGCCGCTTCAGAGTTGCCGGAACGGCATCCAACCGACGGGCGCGGCGGAGGTAGGCTTCCGGCATCGGAAACGGCGGGCGTTCTTTTCGGCACCCTTCGGTCGGAGGCGGAGCGTTTGATCACGTCGCTGAACGTCGATGATCAGCATCGGCTCGTCGAGGCGATCCTGCGCATCGACGGGATGAGGGTCCGGCGGGGGCGTGAGGTGCTTCTGGCGGCCCTGGAGCGCGATCTCGGGCACCGGCTCCCCTTCGAGCACCACGACCAGGACCGGCTCGACGTGTGGGCGCTGGTCGACGTCCTGCTCAACTACCCGGGCGCGGCGCACGCGCTGGTGCGGAACCTGGAGCGGTTCTACAAGGGCAGCCTCTCCGTGGCGGCGCTGCGCGACCTCGTCCGCGAGCTGATCCCGGAACCGTGGCTCGGCCAGGACGCGCGGCGGGAGCTGCACCAGCTGATCACCTCGCTGGAGCAGTTCGACCCGGGGCTGACCCATCTGAGCCGGTTCCCCATGCTGTACCGGCGGGCCGTCGGACCCGCGTGGCCGCTGCTGGACCGGGAGATGCGCAGCCTCCACGACGTCGTCGCCCTGTTAGAGGAGATCCCCGCAGGACGCGACGGGGTGCCGCCGCTGCTGATCTTCGCCGACGACCTGGCCCGGTACGCCGCCCAGCCGACGGCGCCCGCCATCCGCGACTGGGTGCGCAGGCAGGCGGTGTTCCAGGGCGTCGACGACGCGCTGTTCCAGCGGCAGAACGCCGAGGTCGAGACGCGGGCGCGGGCCGAGCCGTCCGAGACCTACCTGATCATCGCGTGCACGCCGGACGCGCTGGAGCCGGACCGCTACCTCGTCACGGCGTGGCTGCAGGTGGACCGCGAACCCGGCAGCACCCTGCAGTGCAGCGACGAGGCGCTGCCGCTCAGCCGGATCCCCGAGCTGCTGGAGCGGCTGCTGACGGCGGAGAGCTCGGTGGTCGGCCGGCCCACGCCCGACCTCACCGTCGAGTTCGTGCTGCCGCGCCCGCTGCTCGGCCACCCGGTCGAGGACTCCAAGATCAAGATCGCGGGGTTCGAGCACCGCATCGGGATCAAGTACCCGGTGGTCGTGCGCAGCCTCGACCGGATGCGGCTGGCCGCCGTCCACCACGACTGGCGGCGCAAGTGGACGGTGCTGCGCGGCAACTCGGTCGACGCGCCCGTCTGCCTGGTCACCCGGCGCGGCGAGTACGACCAGGAGGAGCTGTTCTCCAAGCTGTCGGAGTCCCCGGCCGTCCTCGCGCTGGCGTTCCCGCCGTGGGCGGCGAGCGACGAGCCGGACGAGCACTGGGTCGGGCTGCTGTCCGGGACCCCGGTGATCGCCTGGTGCCGGGACGGCCGCGACCCGGCCCGGTTCGCCCGCGAGGTCAAGGACCTGCTGGCCGCCGATCTGATGAAGCTGCCCCGGCGGGCGATGGAGCTGCGCCGCCAGGCGCTGTCCGCCGGAGCCGAGGAGGCGGGAACGGGCCATCTCGGCCTCCACCTGACGCTGGTGTTCGACGACGCCGACCGCATTCCCGAGCCGTACGTCCGGCTCCGACCCCCCGCATAGCACCGGAAGGCCCCGCCATGACGACAGGACCGGAATCCAGCGACCCGCTCGGGGACTGGCGCATCTACCGCGGCGACGGCCTGCCGCACGATCGCGCGCGCCGGTTGCCGCCGCCCCCGCCGTGGCGCCGGTTCAGCCCGGAGGACGCGGTCCGGGGGCGCGGGCGGCGGGAGCAGCAGGCGATCTCGTACCGGCCCGACGAGTCGGTGATCGACAAGGTGAACGCGGCGGTGCTGCTGCGGCGCCCCCTGCTGGTGACGGGCAAGCCCGGGTCGGGGAAGTCGACCCTGGCCTACAACGTCGCGTACGAGCTCGGTCTCGGCTCGGTCCTGTACTGGTCGATCACCAGCAACACCACGCTGGAGTCCGGGCTGTACCACTACGACGCCATCGGGCGGCTGCACGAGGCGAGCCTGCGCGGTGTGGGCGGACGCACCGACACGGCCGATCCGCCCGACATCGGCCGGTACATTCGCCTCGGTCCGCTCGGCACCGCGCTGCTGCCCGGCGACGCCCCCCGCGTCCTGCTCATCGACGAGCTCGACAAGAGCAACATCGACCTGCCGAACGACCTGCTCAACGTGTTCGAGGAGGGCCGGTTCCCCATCCCCGAGCTGCAGCGGCTGCCCGAGGAGCAGGCCCGGATCCACGTGATGACCGAGGACGGCGGCCCGCGCGTGCCGATCGAGCACGGCGAGGTGCAGTGCGCGAGCTTCCCGATCGTGATCATCACGAGCAACGGGGAACGGGAGTTCCCGCCCGCGTTCCTGCGCCGCTGCGTCCGGCTGGTGATCGAGCCGCCCGGCCGGGACCGGCTCGCGGAGATCATCGAGGCGCATCTCGGCGCGGACGCCAGGGCGGAGAGCGAGGAGCTCATCGAGCGGTTCCTCGCGCGCCGCGCCGACGGCGCCCTCGCCACCGACCAGCTGCTGAACGCCGTCTACCTCGCGACGTCCGGCAGCAGGCCGCCGGACGGCAGGCTGGACGAGATCCTCGACGCGGTGCTCCGCCCGATCGAGATGCCCGGCGCGGGATGATCGGCCGGCTCGTCGAGGCGCTGCGCGCGCTCGACCCGCCGCCGACGGCGGAGGAGATCGCCGACGCGCTCTGGCTCGCCGCCTGGTTCCGGACGCACGAGGGCCCGGCCCATCACGTCCCGGCCGGTGCCGCCGGGCCGGACGGCGGCACCGCCGGTCCGCCGCCGTCGCGGCGTCCGAGCGAGCCGTCCACGCCGTCCCCGCCGGAGCCACCGCCGCCGCGCCCCGCGGAGGCCGGCCTGTACATGGCGGGACAGGAGGTTCCGGCGGCGTCGTTCCCCGTCCGCATGCCCGCGGTGCCGGCCATCTCCCGGACGCTGCCGCTGGCGCGGGCGCTGCGCCCGCTGCGCGCGACCGTCCCGTCGCTGACCCGCGAGATCCTCGACGAGACCGCGACCGCGCAGCGGATCGCCGAGACCGGCGTGTGCGAGCCCGTCATGGTCCCGGCGCGGGACCGCCGGCACGACCTGGCCCTCGTCGCGGACGTCGGGCCGTCCATGGTGGTGTGGCGGCAGACCATCGAGGAGTTGCGGGCGCTGCTGCAGCAGCTCGGCGCGTTCCGCGACCTGCGGACCTGGTACCTGGACACGGGCGGCGAGCGGCTGTCGCTGCGCACCGGATCGGCGTTCGGGGTCAGCGCCGACCGCGACCCCGACGAACTCGTCGACCCGAGCCACCGGCGCGTCATCCTGGTCGTCAGCGACTGCATCGGCGCGGCGTGGCGGGACGGGCGCGCCGCCGCGCTGCTCGGCCGCTGGGGCCGGACGGGCACCGTCGCGATCGCGCAGCCGCTGCCGCAGCGGCTGTGGTGGCGGACCCCCGCGGCCATCGAGCCGGTGCGGTTCGGAGCGTCCGGGCCCGCCCTCCCCAACGAGCGGCTCACCGTGACGCGGGCGCCGCTCCAGCCCTCGGACGGCCGCCCGCTCGGCGTCCCGGTCCCGGTGGTCGAGCTGAACGAGCGCTGGCTGCGGTCGTGGGCGAACATGGTCGCGCACGGCGGACGGGACATCATGGGCGCCGCGCTGTTCACCGGCCGGCCCGTGGCCGACGCGCCGCCGCCCGACGGCGAGCCGATGTCGGCGGAGACCCGCGTCAAGCAGTTCCGGGCGTCGTCGTCGCCGGCGGCGTTCAAGCTCGCCACCTACCTGGCGGCCGCGCCGCTGCGGCTGCCCGTCATGCGCCTCGTCCAGCAGGCGATGCTCCCGTCCTCCTCGTCCTCCGTCCTCGCCGAGGTCTTCCTCAGCGGGCTGCTGCGGATGGTCGGCCGCCCGGCGGACGGCGGCGAGGAGGAGATCGCCTACGAGTTCCACGACGGCGTCCGGGAGATCCTGCTGCAGGGGATGCGCAGGCGCGAGGTCCAGCAGGTGCTGCGCGCCGTGTGGGACGTCGTCCGCGAGCGCATCGGCTCGTCGCTGGACTTCCCGGCACTGCTCGCGGCGGTGGGCCGCGGCGAGGTGCGACTTCCGCCGGACCTGCCGTTCGCGCAGGTGGCGGCGCAGGCGCTGGCCGGCCTCGGCGGCCAGTACCGGGAGGTGGCGCGGCAACTGGCGACCGGTGCGGTGGCCGGTGCGGGCGGCACCGGGGGCGGGGCGGGCGACGAGGCGGCGGACGGGCCCCCGGCCGCGGGCGGGCCGGAGGGCCCCGCGCCCGCGCCCGCGGTCCGCAGCGGCCTGCCCGCCCGCAATCCCGACTTCACCGGACGGGACCGGCTCCTCACCGCGATCCGGGCGGCGCTGCAGGACGGGATGGCGGCGCTCCTGCCGGAGTCGGAGTTCGGCATGGGCGGGGAGGGGAAGTCCAACCTCGCGGTCGAGTACGCCTACCGCCACGCCGGCGACTACGACCTGGTCTGGTGGATTCCGGCCGAGCAGACGACCTCGGCACGCGCGGCCCTCGCCGTGCTGGCCCGCCAGCTCGGCATGCCGATGAGCGACGACATCAAGGACACCGTGGACGGCGTCCTGCGCGCGCTGCGCGACGGCCGCCCGTATGGCCGCTGGCTGCTCATCTACGACAACGCGCAGGATCCGGACCAGGTCGTCCGGCTGACCCCCCTTTCGGTCGACGGGGGCGGAAAAGGGCTGGGGCCCGGACGGCACGTCCTGGTGACGTCCCGCGACCGCGGCTGGGAACGGCACGCGTCGGTCGTCGACGTCGGCGTCTTCGAGCGGAGCGAGAGCATCGCGCTGCTCCGCCGCCTGGTGCCGGAGCTGTCGGAGGCCGAGGCCGACCTGCTGTCGGAACGCGTCGGGGACCTCCCGCTCGCGGTCGGCCAGGCGGCCGCGTGGCAGGCCGTCACCGGAGGCACCGTCGAGGAGTACCTCCGGCTGTTCGACCGCCGCCTGACCGAGTTCAACGGGAACGGCGGGTCCGAGGAGCTCCCCGGGCCGCTGGCAGCGGGCGTGAGCCTCAACCTCGACCTCCTCCGCGAGGAGAACCCCGTCGCGGGCCTGCTGCTGGAGCTGTGGGCCGTCTTCGACCCGGAACCGGTGCCCTGCGGGCTGCTGACCGCCGGGCGCTCGGCGGAGCTGCCCGCCGAGCTGACCGCGCTGCTCGCCGACGAGGCCCGGCTGCGCGGCGCGATGCGCGACATCTCCCGCTTCTCCCTCGCCCGCTTCGACGAGGAGGCGGGCAGCCTCCAGGTCCACCGGCTCGTCCGGGCGATCCTCGATGACCGCCTCGGCGACGACGGCCGCCGCCGCGTCCGGGCGCAGGTGCACGCGATCCTCGCCGCGGCGACGCCCGGCGCGAAGCCGGAGGAGGAATCCACCTGGGAGATCCGCTCCGAGATCACCCCGCACGTCGTCCCCTCCGGGGTCTTCGAGGCGGACGATCCCGGGATCCGCTACGTGGGCATCGACCAGGCCAAGTTCCTCTACCAGTCGGGGGAGTACGAGGGGAGCCGGCGGCTGGCGGAGATCGCGCTGCACCGGTGGCGCGACCGGTACGGGCCCGACGACGACGACGTCCTGGACATCTCCCGCGTCCTGGCGAACGCCCTGCGCGGCCTCGGCGACAACCGGGCGGCCGCCGACCTCAGCGAGGACAACCTCGCCCGGACGCGCCGCAAGTACGGCGCCGACAATCTCCAGACCCTGTTCGCCGCGAACGGCTTCGGCGCGGACCTGCGGTTCCTCGGCGAGTTCCGCAGGGCGCACGAGATCGACCTGGACGCCTGGCGGCGCCTGCGCCGGATCCACGGGGACGCCGATACCGACACCCGGCTCGCGGCCAGCAACCTCGCCATCGACCTGCGGATCCTGGGCGAGTTCCAGCGGGCGCACGAGATCGACCGGGAGGTGTGGAGCGGCGAGGGCCAGGCGTACCGGCAGCGGTTCCGCGCCACCCACAACCTCGCGCGCGACCTGCACGCGCTGGGAAGGTACGGCGATGCGTACCGGATCCAGGCGGAGAGCCTGGCCAATCTCCGGCCCGTCCTCGCACCGGGCCATGCGCACGTCCTGCAGGCGAAGATGAGCCACGCGGGGACGCTGCGGAAGCTCGGGCGGTCGGTGGAGGCGCACCGGCTGGCCACCGAGACGTTCGCCGCCCACGTCCGGCGGTTCGGCGAGGAGCATCCGAACACGCTCGCGAGCCGGGTCTGCCTGGCGCTCGCCACCTGCGCGATCGGGCGTCCGGAGGAGGCGCTGCCGCTCATCGACCGGGCGCTGGACGGCTACCGCCGGGTGATGGGGGACGGGCATCCCTTCGTCCAGGTCTGCGCGATCGACCGCGGCGTCGTGCTGCGGCGGCTGGCGGAGGTGTACGCGGCTCAGGAGACGGACCAGGCGGCGCTGGCGGACCTCGAGGCGGGGGTCCTCGGCCCGAACCACTACTACGCGTTCTGCGCCACCGTCGGCCTCGCCAACGACTACTACCTGCTCGGTGAGCTGGAGGCCGCGGCCCGGCTGCTGTCCGGCGTCCAGGAGAAGATGATCGGCTGCCTCGGCGAGCGGCACCCCTACTCGCTTGCCGTCGAGCTGAACCTGGCGCGCGCTCGCGCCGCCATGGGCGCAGAGGGGGGCGCCACCGGTCCGGCGCTGGCCGCGCTGAGGCAGGTGCTGGGCGCGGATCATCCCGATGTGTGGGCGGCGGAGCGGGGCGAACCCCTCGAATGCGACATCGAACCCACCGCGCTGTGAGCGCCCTGCGAGCCCTGCCGCGAGCCCGCCCGGGTCAGCGGCCGGGCGCGGCCGTCGCGAGGGCCAGGTCGTGCTGGACGGTACGTCCGATGTGGCTGATCAACGCCATCAGGTCGGGGCAGTACACCGACGGGTTCAGGTAGCCCTCGCCCTCCCGGTACCGGTGCGCGTAGGCGCCGCCGCCGCAGATGTCGCGCACCGCGCACGTCCTGCACGTCTGGGACAGGGCGGCCACGCCGATCTGGCGGGCGACGACGCCGGGGTGCGTCAGCGCGTCGTCGAAACTGTTCCCGAACACCGTGAGACCCGTCTCCGGCGCACCGGCGTACGCGGCCTTCAACGTGTCGACCTGCTGCAACGTCCCGTCGGTGTCGACGACGACCATCGCGACCGGCGACAGGCCGATGTTCTCGCTGCGGCTCTGCCCGCCGAGCAGCAGGTTGAGGATCTCCTCGAACAGCCGGACGCCCGTCTCCTTGTGCGGCGCGTGGTACCAGCGGTCGAAGATCGGGACGAGCCAGTCCGCGTAGGGGGTGCCTTGGCCGTCGGCGGGACGGCGCGGCGGCGGGGCGCTCCAGGTCCCGTGCGGAAGGAGGAAGTCGATGCGCGGCGGCCGTGTCTCGAGAAGGGCCTCGTAGGTCCGGATCGGGTCGTTGTCGAGGTCGACCGTGCAGAGCAGCCCCCGGTAGAGCCGCCGGTGCGAGGCGGCGAGCCGGTTCAGCCCGCGCATCACGTCGGCGTGGCTTCCCCGCCCGTCGGCGCGGCGCCGATGCCGGTCGTGCCCCTCGCGGTCGCCGTCGAGGCTGACGGCCACGCCCACGTCGTTGTCGTCGAGCATGGCGAGCATCTCGTCGGTGAGCAGCACGCCGTTCGTCTGCATGGTCACTTCGAGGTCGCAGGACGCGGGCAGCGCGGCGCGGAACCGGTCCACGGCCGCGGCGATCGCCGGCCTTCCCGCGAGCAGCGGCTCGCCTCCGTGCAGGACGACCGACACGTCCGTCAGGGCGTGCTCCCGGACGTGCTCGCCCAGCCGTGCCGCCGTCTTCGCGATGACGTCCGGGGCCATGGCGCGCGGGCGGGACCGCCACGTCTGGTCCGCGCCCTCGTAGACGTAGCAGTAGTCACACGCCAGGTTGCAGCGACCGTGGATCTTGAGGACGACCTCGGAGAACGGGACGGGACGCCATCCTCCGCCGATCAGCCGCGCGACGTCGAGGCCGCTGGACGGCCATTCGGGGGACACCGCCGCGCACATCGGAGGCGATCGTCACAAGAGGCGGTTGTCGAAGCCCGCGGAGATCCGGGCGGCTTCGCGGCGCTCGGTGCCGGCGCGGCGGACGGCCTCGCCGAAGACCGTGCCCTGCGCCGCCGCGGGGCGGGCGAGGGCGGCGTCGAGGGCGGCGCGGTCGGGGCGGACCCAGGCGAAGGCAATCGCGCCATCGACGGACTGCGATGTGCTGCCATGAGTACCCGGCACGGCCGTCCCCCTCGTGTCCCGCGAAATCGGAAAGGCGTCGCTTCCTCTGTGGGCCCAAAGGCACCAGCCTAAGCCCGCGGCTCAGGCGGACGGCACCTCCGCGACGAGACGATCATAGAGCGGGGCGCCCCCGGAAGGCGGTGATCGGGACAAGACGCGCCGGTGATTTTCCCGGTGGTCTTGCCGGTCTCGAGGGCGGTCGAGGACGCTGAGGGGGTGGAAGGGAGGGCTCGTGGGCGACGCGGCGCGGACGGGTGGGTGGCGGCCCGGGGGGTTGTCCTCGTTCCTGGTGTGCGACATCGCCGGGTTCAGTTCGGCCGAGCGGGACGATCCGGTGCGGGTGCGGGTGCGGAGGTCGATGTACGAGGGGCTCGACCGGAGCCTCGCGGACGGCGCCGGGGTGCGGCTGGACGACTGCTACCACGAGGACCGCGGCGACGGGGTGATGGTCGTCCTTCCGGCGGAGGTCGGGGCGGAGCGGCTGCTGACGACGGTGGTGGACCGGCTGCGCGCGGAGGTGCGGCACCACAACCGGGCGGCGAGCGAGGCGGCGCAGATGCGGCTGCGGGTGGCCGTCAACGTGGGGGAGGCGCGGGCGGACGAGCGCGGTGTGGTGGGGACGGAGCTGACGCACACGTTCCGGCTGCTGGACGCCGCGCCGCTGAAGGAGGCGGTGGCCGCCGCGGAGACGGCGATCGCGGTGATCGTGTCGCGGCGGGTGTACGACGACGTGGTGCGGCACGGGCGGGGGCTCGTCGACCCGGACGACTACTACCGGGTCGAGGTCGAGGTGAAGGAGACCGAGGGCGAGGCCTGGATCATGGTGCCGGGGATGCGGCCCGGCCCGGCGGCGGGCGGCGCTCCGGCGCCGCGCAGCGGGCCGGTCGCGTTGCGCGAGGACGGCCCGGGGGAGGACGACCGGATCGATGACGGCGGGGGCTTCGCGCCGCCCGCGGAGGTTCCGGTGCCGGTGCTCTTCCAGATGGTGGACGATCTGCTCGGCATCCCGCAGATGCGGAACGAGCGGGGCCGCGAGCGGCTGGTCGGGGCGCTGTCGCCGGTCATCGCGGGCGTCATCCCGCGGTCGCCGGAGGCGAAGGCGGACCTGTTCGCGATCCTGCAGACGTGCCTCGACTATCCCGGCGGGGGGGGGCGGTTTCTGGGGTGCCGGCGGGGGTGGGGGGGGTGGTGGTTGGGGGGGGGGGGTGGGGGGGGGGGT
>NZ_JBEYYT010000039.1:24157-40004 GCF_040645715.1 Spirillospora sp. NPDC046719
CCGGGCGCCGCGGGCGCCCCTGTTGGCTTTCCCCCCCCCGCCCCGCGCCTCGCCGGGCGGCCGCCCGCCGTGCGCCCCCCCCGTCCGGGGGTTCGTGGGCGAGTCGATGGCGGTGCGGCGGCTGGAGCAGACCACCGCCCGGCTGCTGCTGCCGCCGGGCGACGGCTGATCTCAGGCCGAGGGCCTGGTGACGGTGGCCATGGCGCGGTCCGGTTCCCAGTGGGCGCGCAGCGAGGTGATGAGGCCGGACTCGTCGACGGTGTAGATGAGGACGCAGTCGATGGTCATGGTGGAGCCGTCGCCCATGGTGGTGGTGATGGTGGCGACGTTGGCGCAGCAGGGGCCGTTGGCGAACGAGTCCTTGATCTCGAAGCGGAACCCGCTGATGGTGGCGATGAACGAGTCCCAGAAGGCGGCGATGCCGTCGGCGCCGCGGTGGCCCTCGCCGGAGGGGTCGAGGAAGGACGGGCCGACGGGGTCCTCGACGAGGGCGCCGGGGGCGAACAGGGCCAGCCACTCCGCCCGGCGCCCGGCGCCGACGGCGGTCATGGAGGCGCGGGCGGCCCGGCGGGCGGGGTGGTCGGCGTCGGGGGCGTGCCAGATGAGGGCGTCCATGACCGAACTGTAACGTGTTCTCGTTTTGCGGTCAGCCGGTCACCTTCGCGATCACGGTCTCGGCGAACCGCTCCAGGTTCGCGATCTTCTTGTCCAGCGGCTGGGTGTCGGGGCCCTTGGCGTAGGGCATCCGGAAGCCGACGATCACGTCGGTGACGCCCTTGTCCTCCAGCCGCTTCACGCCGTCGGGGGTGTAGGCGTCGGGGGAGATGACGTGCACCTCGAAGGGCTCGCCGGCCTTGCCCTCGGCCTCGCGGATCCGGTGCAGCCGGGCGAGGAGGTCGTCGAGGTCGTCGGGGCCGCCGCCGTGCATCCAGCCGTCGCCGCGGACGGCGGCGCGCCGCAGCGCGGGCTCGCTGTGCCCGCCGACCAGGATCGGGATCGGTTCGGCGGGCGCCGGGCACAGCTTGATCGCGGGGATGTCGAAGAACTCGCCGTGGAACTCGAAGTAGTCGCCGCCGGCGAGGCCGCGGACGATGTCGATGGCCTCGTCCATCCGCTTCCCGCGCCGCTCCCACGGCACGCCCATGACCTGGAAGTCCTCGCGCCACGGGCTGACGCCGACGCCGAGGCCGAGGCGCCCGCCGGTGAGGCAGGCGATCGAGGTGGCCTGCTTGGCGACGAGCACCGGCGGCCGGACGGGCAGTTTGAGGACGAACGGGGTGAACCGGAGGGTGCTCGTCACCGCGCCCATGGCCGCGATCAGCGTGAACGTCTCGATGAACGCCTTGTCCTCCAGGAACTCGCGGTTCCCGTCGGCGGTGTAGGGGTAGGTCGAGTCGGACTCGCGCGGGTAGGCGAGCGAGTCGGCGACCGACATGCTCGTGTAGCCGGCCGCCTCGGCGGCGCGGGCCAGCGGCAGGTAGAACGACGGGTCGGTCATCGCCTCGGCGTAGGTGAACCTCATGGCGACCGATAGTAGAACTGGTTTCAGTTCGAGGCCAGGGGCCGTCCCGGTGGCCGGGGCCGCCCGCGGCCGCGCATCACGGCTTGTGCAAGAAATCACATCCACCCCTTGCTCGCGCGTTCGGCGCGGTGGTTCGGTGGGGGGATGAGGGACAAGATCGCGATCGTGACCGGGGGCACCTCCGGGATCGGTAAGGAGATCGCTCGCGGGCTGGCGCGCGCCGGGTTCCTCGTCGGGATCGTGGCCCGCAGCGAGATGCGGGCGAAGGCGACGGTGGACGAGCTGACCGGGGACGTCCCGGGCGCGCGGGTCGAGACGTTCCTCGCCGACCTGTCCGCGCAGCAGGACGTGCGGCGGGTCGCGGCGTCGCTGGAGGAGCGGTTCGACCGGCTGCACGTGCTGGTCGACAACGCGGGCGTGCACCTGATGCGGGCGAAGGAGAGCGCCGACGGGTTCGACCGGATGGTCGCCACGAACCACCTGGGCCCGTTCCTGCTGACGAACCTGCTGCTCGGCCCGCTGAAGAAGGGCGCGCCGTCGCGGATCGTGGTCGTCGCGTCCGAGGCGCACCGGTTCGCCGGCCGGCTGGAGCCCGCGCGGATGGCGGAGCCGGGCAACTACCGGGCGGCCGGGTCCCTGCGGGTGTACGGGCGGTCGAAGCTGATGAACATCCTGTTCGCGCAGGAGCTGGCGCGGCGGCTCGACGGCACCGGTGTGACGGTGAACGCGATGTGCCCGGGGTTCGTCGCGACGGGGCTCGCCCGCGACCTGCCGGGCAGTGGGCGCATCGGCGGCCTGCTGTCGCACACGCCCGTGATGCGGACGCCGGCGCAGGGCGCGCGAATGGCGCTGCGGCTCGCGCTGGACGAGGAGTTCGAGGGGCGCACCGGCGGCTTCTACAGCTCGACGCCGGGCGCGGGGCTGATCCCGGAGGCGGGCCCGCTGAAGGACGAGGTGCTCCGCCGCGCGGTGTGGGACCAGTCGGCCCGCCTCGTCGGGCTGCCGGTGCGCTGAGGCGGCACCGGCCGGGCGCGCTTCGCCCGTCCGCTTGGGCGCTCTGTGGGAAGGCCCTAGGCTCTGAGCGTGTGAGCCACCCCCCGAATCAGCCCGCTCCGTGGAACCCGCGGCCGGGAGCGCAGCCGCCCGGTGCGCCGGCGCCGATCCCCGGTCGCCCGCAGCCGCCCGCCCCGCCGGGTCCGCCCGGCATGCCGGGCCGGCCCGCCTCGGGGCAGGGCGAGGCCAGGCCGTCGGCGGTCAAGGACCTGTTCACCGGGGTCGGCTACCTGCTCCGCGGCATCGGCTGGACGGCGCGCCACCCCGCGCAGTGGCTGTTCGGCCTGATCCCGGCGCTGATCGTGCTGGCCGCCTACGCGGCGGCGCTGGTGGCGCTGGCGTTCTACCTGGGCGACCTGGCGGGCTGGGTGACGCCGTTCGCGGACGGCTGGTCGGACGCGGCGCGGGCGGCCACGCGCGTCGTCGCGGGCATCGCGATCTACGGCGCGGCGGTGTTCCTCGCCGTGCTCACGTTCACGGCGGTGACGCTGCTGGTCGGCGACCCCTTCTACGAGGCGATCGCGGTGCGGGTCGAGGAGTCGCAGGGCGGCGCGCCGCCGGACCCGGACGTCCCGCTGCTGGTGCAGATCGGGCGGGCCGTCAAGGACGCGCTGGCGCTCGGGCTCGTCGCCGTGCTGTTCGCGGTGGTGTTCTTCGCGGCCGGGTTCCTGCCGGTGGTGGGGCAGACGGTGGTGCCGGTGATCGCGGCCCTGGTGTCCGGGTACTACCTGGCGGGGGAGTTGACGTCGATCGCGCTGGAGCGCCGCGGGCTGCTGCGCAAGGAGCGGTTCGCTCGGCTCAAGGCGAACCGGTCGCTGTCCGTCGGGTTCGGCGCGGCGACGTTCGTGGTCTTCCTCATACCGCTGGGCGCGGTGTTCGCGATGCCGGGCGCCGTGGCGGGCGCGACGCTGCTGGCCAGGGAGCGGCTCGCGGACGGCCCGGAGATCACGGGCGGCCGTCCCGGCGTCGCGACCCCGAACTGAGGCGATAGGAAGATGTGTCCTCAGCGTGATGACCTGCCGAACGAAATGAATGATCTTCGCGTACCGTGTTCCGCATGTCCGATCAGGGGGAGCGCGGTGTGCGCTGGACCGACATGAGCGAGAGCGACGCGGCCGGCCGGCCGCCGGCGCCCGACGCGGGGCGCGCGACCGGCCCGCAGGTGGTCTCCTCCGAGCCCAAGGTGCCGGAGGTCTTCATGCCCGCACCGCACGGCCGTACGGATTTCTCCGACGCCGGCGAGGAGCGGCCGCACGACATCTGGGGCAAGGTCGAGAGCTCGGCCGCCCCGGGAGCGCCCGAGACCGGCGCCGAGCAGGAGGCCGCGCCCGGGCACGAGCCCGCGTCCGCGCGGGAGGCCGCGTCCGAGCAGGAGACCGTGTCCGAGCAGGAGACCGCGTACGAGCAGAAGGGCGCGTTCGAGCAGAAGGGCGCGTTCGAGCAGAAGAGCGCGTACGAGCACGAGGCCGCGGGCCGGCAGGGCCCCACCGCCTGGGAGGAGCCGGCCCACGCGGACCGGCCCGGACCCTGGGGACGGCCGGAGGCCGGGGAGCCCGCCGCATGGGCGGAGCCGGCCGCCGAGCCGGAGCGCGAGCGCGAAGCCGGGTCCGTGTACGGGAGCGGCGCGCTGCCCGACGCCGAGGACGTGCGCGTCGCGCCCGTCCCGGCGGAGGGGCAGGAGCCGCCCGGCTGGGAGGGCTCGCTGTTCGAGGACGGGCCCGGCGCGGCGTCCGAGGACGAGGCGCCCGCGGTGCAGGTCGGGCTGTCGGGCCCGGCGAAGGCCGGCAAGCCGAGCAGCGGCAACTGGCAGATGCCGGACTGGATGGCCGACGAGGCGGCCGCGGACGCCAAGCTCGGCGGTTCGCCGCGGTCGTCCGGCGACGTGTTCGACGAGGGCGGCGGCCGGTCCCGGCTGGTGCTGATCGGCGGCGTGGGCCTGCTGGTGGTCGCGCTCCTCGCGGCCGGCGGCGTCTACTACATGACGCACAAGACCGACGATCCGCCGGCGGACCCGGCCGTCAAGACGGGAGGGGCGGGCACCGGCGCGCAGCCCGAGGAGCCGCAGGTGACGGTCCCCGCCGACCGGCCGCTGAAGCGGTTCCCGGGCAAGCCGAGCAAGGTCCTCGGCCGGCTGACGGACGCCGCGTCCGGGCTGTCGTACCCGCGCCTCGGCCCGCCGTGGCAGCTGCCGACCAAGAAGAACAAGCTGAGCACGCCGGGCTGGTCGGGGCAGCAGATCGTGGTCACCGAGCGGCACGGGCAGCAGCTCTGGTACGGCCAGCTGCTCACGGGCGCGCTGCCGCCGACGCTGCTGGGCTCCTACAAGGGGCCGGGGAGCGTCAAGAAGACGACCGCGCTCGCGGAGCAGGGCTACGAGTCGCAGTACTACGCGTTCCCGCACAAGTCGGCGCCGCTGGCGTCGCAGGCGCTGAACGTGGACGGTCACAAGGGCTGGCTGATCGCCTCGTACCTGACCTACAAGCGGGCCGGGGTGCGGGCGACCGGCGAGATCGTGGCGACCGCGGTCATCGACACGGGGCACCGGACGCCGGCGGCGGTGTTCGCGTCGCTGCCGAACACGCACCGGAAGATGTGGCCGGACCTCAACGAGTTCCTCGGCCAGCTGAAGGTCGCGGCCTGACCCCTCTTAAGTACCGAATGCCGTTCTAATAGGCTGGCTCCGATCCCCGACGGAGAGGTGCGGTCATGGCGATCGGGTTGACGGAGGAGCACGAGGCGCTGGCGGCGTCGGTGCGCGGGTTCGCCGAGCGGAACGTCCCGCCGGAGGCGGCGCGCGAGGCCGACGCCGGGTTCTGGCCCGCGCTCGCGGCGCAGGGGCTGCTCGGCCTGCACCTGCCCGAGGACGCGGGCGGCCAGGGCTTCGGGCTGCTGGAGCAGGCCGTCGCGCTGGAGGAGCTCGGCCGGGCCCTCGCGCCCGGCGCGTACACCCCGACCGTCCTGGCCTCGGCGATCCTGCACGCCGCCGGGGCGGGCGGCGACCTGCTCGCCGGCCTCGCGGACGGCTCGCGCAAGGCGGCGGTCGGCCTCTCCGGCGGCCTGGCCGTCGACGGCGGCACGGTGTCCGGGACGGTGCGGCCGGTCCTGGGCGCACCGCTCGCCGACGTGTTCCTGCTGCCCGCCGGAGACCGCTGGGTGGTCGCCGGACGCGACGAGGTCACGGTCGGCGACCTGGAGTCGCTCGACGTCACCCGCCCGGTCGGCGCGGTGACGGCCGACGGCCTGGACGTCCCGGACGACCGCTTCCTCGACGCGCCCGACGCCCGCGCCCTCGCGGTCGTCCTGCTGGGCGCCGAGGCGTGCGGCGTCGCGGGACGCGCGCTCGACGACGCCGTCTCCTACGCCAAGCTCCGCGAGCAGTTCGGGCGTCCGATCGGCCAGTTCCAGGGCGTCAAGCACAAGTGCTCGCGGATGCTCATCGCGGTGGAGCGCGCGCGGGCGGCGGTCTGGGACGCGGCGCGGTCGTTCGGCGATGCCCCCGAGCAGCGCGCCTACGCGGTCGGGGTGGCGGGAGCGCTCGCCGCCGACGCGGCCGTCCTGTGCGCCGAGGGCAACATCCAGATCCACGGCGGGATCGGCTACACCTACGAGCACGACGCGCACCTCTACTACCGGCGCGCCCTCACCCTGCGCGCGCTCCTCGGGAGGGCGAGCGGCCACCGCGCGGACGTCGCGGCGCTCGCGGTCGAGGGCGTCCGCCGCCCGATGAGCATCGAGCTGGGCGAGGACGCGGCGCCGCTGCGCGAGGAGATCCGCGGGCGCGTCGCCGAGATGGCCGCGATGGAACCGCTCGCGCAGCGCGCCGCGATGGCGGAGGGCGGCTGGGTGACGCCACACCTGCCGAAGCCGTGGGGGCGGGACGCCGGGCCGCTGGAGCAGATCGTCATCCAGCAGGAGCTGAAGGCGGCGAAGGTCCGGCCGGTCCCGCTGATGATCGCGGCGTGGGTCGTCCCGTCGCTGGTCCAGTACGGCACGCCGGAGCAGCAGGAGCGGTTCCTGCCGCCGACGCTGCGCGGCGAGATCATCTGGTGCCAGCTCTTCTCCGAGCCGGGCGCGGGCTCCGACCTCGCCGGGCTGCGCACCCGCGCGGAGCGGGTCGAGGGCGGCTGGCGGATCAGCGGGCAGAAGATCTGGACGTCGCTGGCCCGGGACGCGCAGTGGGGCGTCTGCGTCGCCCGCACCGATCCGGACCGGCCCAAGCACGACGGCATCACCTACTTCATCGTGGACATGGCGGCCGAGGGCATCGACGTCCGGCCGCTGCGCGAGTGCACCGGCGACGCGGTGTTCAATGAGGTGTTCCTGGACGGCGTGTTCGTCCCGGACGACCGGGTCGTCGGCCCCGTCAACGAGGGCTGGCGGGTCGCCCGCAACACCCTCGCCAACGAGCGCGTCGGGCTGACCAGCTCGTTCCAGCTCGGCGGGGACGTCCCGAAGCTGCTCGCCCTCGCCGCCGAGCTGGGCCTGGACGGCGACCCGGTCGTCCGCGACGGCATCGGCCGGCTCGCCTGCGACGAGCACGCGTTCAACCTGCTCGGCCTGCGCGCGACGCTCAAGCAGCTGTCGGGCACCGACCCGGGCGCGACGGCGAACGTCCGGAAGCTGGTCGCGATGGAGCACGGGCAGCAGGTGACCGAGTTCGGGTTCACGCTCCTCGGCGAGGAGGGCGCGCTGACCGGCGGCTGGAAGGACGGCCTGCGCCCGCGCTGGACGCGCTACCTGCTGGCGTCCCGCGCGATGTCGATCGGCGGCGGCACCACGGAGGTCAACCTCAACGTGATCGGCGAGCGCATCCTCGGCCTCCCCCGCGACCCCGAGCCCGCCGCGCGGCGGGCGACTTGACCGTGCTCGTATAAAGAGAGCGCGATGGGGGAGAGACGGCGGCGGCTCGTGGCCGCGCTGACCGGGCTGGGGCTCGGGCTCGTGGCGCTCGGGCCGGGGCTCGCGCCCGGGTTCGTGCTGTCGTACGACATGGTGTTCACGCCGGATCCGGCGTTCACGCCGATGACGTTCGGGCTGACGGGGACGGTCCCGCGGCAGGTGCCGAGCGACGCGTTCGTGACGGCGCTGGCGACGGTGGTCCCCGCCGACGCCGTGCAGAAGCTGCTCCTGCTCGCGATCTTCGTGATGGCGTGCATGTCGGCGGCGTCGCTGGTGCCGACGCCGCGGCTGCTGCCGCGCCTGGCGGCCGGGGTCTGCTACGCCTGGAACCCGTTCGTCGCCGAGCGGCTGCTGCTCGGCCAGTGGGCGCTGCTGCTCGGGTACGCGGCGCTGCCGTGGGTGGTCGCGTCGGCGGCCCGGACGACCGAGAAGGGCGGGACGCGGCGTCTCGTCCGCGCGCTGCTGCCCGCCGCGATCGGCGGGTTCGCCGCGCTGACCGTGTCGGGGCTGACGGCGCTGGTCGTCGCGCTGGTGGCGGCGCGGCTGCGGGGCGCGGTGCGGGTGGCCGGGGTCGTGGCCGCCCTGAGCCTGCCGTGGCTGGTGCCGGCCGTGCTGCGCCCGGCGGGCGTGCCGGGGAACGGTACGGCCGTCGATGTCTTCGCGGCGCGGGCCGACACCCCCTTCGGCGTGCTCGGCAGCCTCCTGACGCTCGGCGGCATCTGGAACGGCGAGACGGTGCCGCGCGGCTACGGGACGCCGGTCCTGGCCGGGTTCTGGCTGGCCGTGGTGCTCGGCTCCCTCTTCGCGTACTGGCGCTGGTGCCGGGAGCCGGAGTGGCGGCGGGGCGCGGCGGTCGCGGCGGCGGCGGGGTTCGTCGTGGCGGCGCTCGGGGCGGTGGCGGCGCCGGTGCTCCGCGGCGCGGTCGGGCTGTGGTCCGGCTTCGCCGTGCTGCGCGACGGACAGCAATACGTGGCGCCGCTGGCCGTCGTGGTCGCCGTGGGACTCGGCGTCGCCGCCGACCGGGCGATCGGCGCGCGGTACGCGATGGTCGCGGTGGGCGCCGTCGCGGCTCCGGTCCTGCTGCTGCCGACGCTGGCGTGGGGCGCGGCGGGCGACCTGCGCGCCGTCCGCTACCCGGACGACTGGGCGCGCGCCCGGAGGATCATCGCCGCCGACTCCGCGCCCGGGGACGTGCTCGTGCTGCCGTGGGCGCTCTACCGCGGCTACTCCTGGAACCACGGGCGGCGCGTCCTCGATCCGCTGCCCCGCTACCTGCACCGGCGGGTCGTGGTGAACGACGCGCTGATCGTCGGCCGGACGACCATCGCCGCCGAGGACCCGCGGGCGATCGCGCTCGCCCCGGCCGCCGCGCGCCCCGACGCGGCCACGCTGCGTGACCAAGGCGTCCGGTACGTCGTCGTCGACTCGGAGACGGGCCGGTACCGGCCCACCGGGGCCGTCCCCGTGGTGATAGGTCCTGACCTGGCCGTTTACCGGATCGACGGGGCCGCGGCGGGCCACGAGGACCGCGTTCCGGCGGCGCCGGTGATCGTTGCCTGGATAGCGGCGAGTGTGGTGGTTTTCTGGTCATTCCTGGCCTCAGGCACTACTCTGGGGCTTCCGTTACTCGGGAGTATCCGTAGCCGCAGCCCCGACCGCCTCCCCCACCACAGTCGAAGGGCCCCCTGATGCGCATCGCCATCGCCGCACTCGTCGGCGTCCTCCTCGCCGCCGGAGCCTCGTTCGGCGTCGTGCAGCTCGCGAACTCCTCGCAGAAGGACCCGGTCATCAAGCCGATGTACAACTACGGCGCCCCCTGACCAGCGTGACCTGATGGGGAACCGGCGTCCCGGTCCCGCCCTGCTCGAGGTCGTCGTGCCCGCCCGCAACGAGGCCGGCCGGCTCCCCGCCGGGCTGGACCTGCTGAGCGACAGGCTCGCCGCGCTGCGGGCGCGCGCCGAGGTGATCGTGGTCGACAACGCCAGCACGGACGGGACGGCGGAGATCGTCCGATCCTGGCGCGGGCCCGTCCCGGTGCGGCTGCTGACCTGCGACCGGCCCGGCAAGGGCGCCGCGGTCCGCACCGGCCTGCTCGCCACCCGCGCCCCCTACATCGGGTTCATGGACGCCGACATGGCCACCGACCTCGCCGCGCTGGACGACGCGCTCGCCCTGCTGCGCGAGGGCCGCACCGTGGTGGTCGGGTCGCGGCGGCACGCGGCGTCCGTCGTCGAGGGGTACGCGCTGCCGGTCCGCCGGCTCGGCGCGATCACCTTCAACCGGATCGTCCGCGACCTGGTCGGCGGCATCCAGGACACCCAGTGCGGGTTCAAGTTCTTCGCCGGGCCGCTCGGCCGCGCCGCGGCTCGCGACCTGCGCACCACCGGGTTCTCCTTCGACGTCGAGCTGCTCGCGCACTGCGTGCGGCGCGGCGCGCCGGTCACCGCCATCCCGGTCGTCTGGCGCGACCGCCCCGGCTCGACGTTCTCGGTGCGCCGGCATTCGCTGCAGTGCCTCATCGACCTCGCCCGCATCCGCGCGCGCGTCGCGGGCCCGCTGATCCCCGCCCCGGCGGCGGCGCCCGAGGCCGTCCTCGGCCCGCTGCCCGCCCTGCCGGACCGGGGCCTGCCGTCGGCGTCGAGCGCCGGACAAGGATGAACGGACCCTTGCGGCTGGCGGTCGTCAACTGGCGCGATCCCTGGCACCCGGCCGCCGGCGGCGCCGAGCGGTACGCCTGGGAGATCGCCCGCCGGACGGCGGAGCGCGGCGCCCGCGTCCACTACGTGACGTCCCGGGCACCGGGGCAGCCGCGCCGGGACCGGGTCGACGGCGTCGACTTCGTCCGGCTCGGCGGCCGGTTCACCGTGTACCCGCTCGTCCTGCTGTGGCTGCTGCGGCGGCGGTTCAGGCGTGGCGGCCGCTTCGACGCCGTGATCGACTGCCAGAACGGCATCCCGTTCTTCACGCCGTGGGCGCTGCCGCGCCGCGTCCCGGTGTTCTGCGTGATCCACCACGTGCACGACGCCCAGTTCGGCGTCCACTTCCCGCCGTGGATGGCGTGGATCGGGCGGATGCTCGAAGGGCCCGTGAGCCGCTGGACGTACCGGAGGCACGCGTACGTGGTCGTGTCGCCGTCCACGCTGCGCGCGGTGCGGGAGCGCCTGGCCTGGACGGGCCCGGTGTACGTGGTGCCGAACGGCTGCGACGCGCCGCCGGACGTCCACGGCGCCGTGGCCACCGGGCATCCGCAGCTGGCGTGCGTGACGCGGCTCGTCCCGCACAAGCGGCTCGGCCTGCTCCTCGACCTCGCCCGCCGCCTCGCCGACCGGCACCCCGGGCTCCGCCTCCACATCATCGGGACGGGCCCGGAGGCGGACGCGCTCGCCGCCGGGATCGCCGAGCGCGGCCTGCAGGGCGTCGCGGTCGCCCACGGCTACGTGACCGAGCACGTCAAGGCCGCTCTCGTCGCCACCGCCGACCTGCACCTGAGCACCTCGCAGGGCGAGGGCTGGGGGCTCAGCGTCATCGAGGCCGCCGCGCTCGGCGTCCCGTCCGTCGCCTTCGACGTGGACGGGCTGCGCGACGCCGTCCGCGACCGCGTCACCGGCTGGCTCATCGGACCGGACGACGTGCCCGCCGAGGTGGTGGAACGGGCGCTCAAGGAGCTCGCCGAGCCGGGCCGCCGCGACGAGGTCGCCGCGCGCTGCCGGGCGTGGGCCGCCGAGTTCGACTGGGCGCGGACCGCCGACCGGATGCGCGAGCTGGTCGAGGCGGCCGTGCGGGCCGGAACGTCGTCCACCGCCGATGACCGGGCACAGGTCGTCCACCGGTACGGTGACGTGCACCTGCGCGTGGTGGAGGGCCCGGTGCGCGACGAGCTGCTCGCCGGATCCGGCGAGGTCCGCGAGGTCCGCGAGGCGACCGCCGTCGAGCGGCTGCTCGGCCGGCCGCGCTCCACCGGCGAGGCCGCCCGCGGCGACCTGGAGTAGGACCGGCCGGGCGGCGAAGGGCGGCGAAGGGCGGAGGAGAAGGGGCGAGCATGGCAGTGGGAGAGGCGAGCCCGCCGCGCGCCGGCGCGCCGCGCCCGCCCGCCCCCGGCCCGCGCCCGCCGGACGGCCCGGACGCCGCCGCCCGGCTGCGCGAGCGGCTGCGCGTCGCGGCGTGCTGCCTGGCGCTGACCGCGCTGGCGTTCGGCACCCGGCCCGGCCTCATCCTCGCCGACACCAAGATCGACATGGCGGTGAACCCGCTCGGGTTCCTCGGCCGCGCGCTGCACCTGTGGGACGCCGAGCAGTTCGGCCAGCTGCAGAACCAGGCGGTCGGCTACCTGTTCCCGATGGGCCCTTTCCACGCGCTCGGGCACCTGGTCGGGATGCCGCCGTGGATCACCCAGCGGCTCTGGACGTCGCTGCTGCTCTGCCTGGCGTTCGCCGGGACGTGGAGGCTCGCGAACCGGCTCGGGATCGGCGGGCCCGGGAGCCGGCTGATCGCCGCGATGGCGTACGCGCTGGCGCCGAACGCCCTGGCGACCCTCGGCCAGATCTCCTCGGAGTACCTGCCGGCCGCGATGCTGCCGTGGATCGTGTTGCCGCTGGTCACCGCTGCGTCCGGCGAGGGCGGACGGGTCCGCGCGGCGGCCCGGTCGGGGCTCGCGGTCGCCTGCTGCGGCGGCATCAACGCGACCGCCACCGTCGCGGTGCTGGTCGTCCCGCTGGTGTACGTGATCACGCGGCCGCGCGGGTCGCACCGGATCCGGCTGCTGGCGTGGTGGTCGGCGGCCACCGGCGCGGCGATGGCGTGGTGGCTCGTCCCGCTGACGCTCACCGGGACCTACGGCTTCTCCTGGCTGACCTACACCGAGAAGGCCGCGACGACGACCGCGCCGACCGGTCTGATCAACATCTTCCGGGGCGCCGAGCGCTGGGTGAACTACCTCATCGTCGACGGGCGGATCTGGTGGCCGGTCGGGCACAGCCTGTCGGTGGGGGCGCTGCCGGTCGTCTGCACAGGACTGATCGCCGCGCTCGGCCTCGCCGGGCTGCTCGGCCGGCTGCTGCCCGAGCGGACGTTCCTGCTCCCCACGCTGCTGGCCGGGGTCGCGGTCATCGCGACGGGCCACCTCAGCGACATCCCCGGCCCGTTCGCCGCGCAGGCCCGCGACCTGCTGGACGGCCCGCTCGCGCCGCTGCGCAACCTGCACAAGTTCGACGCGGTGGTCCGGATGCCGCTCGCGCTCGGGCTGGCGCACCTGCTCGTCGTGGCCGTCCGCAGGCCGGAGCGCGCGCAGGCGCGGGGCCTGGCCGCCGAGCACCGGCCCACCGCAGGCGGCGCGCTGCGGGCCGTGCTGAGCGTGCCCGCCGTCGCGCTGGTCGCGCTGGCCGGGATCGGCGCGACCGCCGTGTCGAACGGGCTCACCGGCCCCGGCTCCTTCCCCCAGGTGCCGAAGTACTGGCGGGACGCGGCGTCGTGGATCAACGCGCGGGCCGGCCAGCAGGGCGTGCTGGCGCTGCCCGGCGCGCCGTTCGGCGAGTACCTGTGGGGCCGGCCGATGGACGACATCGTCCAGCCGCTGCTCACGGCCCGCTGGGGCGTCCGGCAGCTCGTCCCGGCCGGGTCGCCCGGGTACACGCGGGCGCTGGACGCGATCGACCTCCAGGTCCGCTCCGGCCAGGGCTCGCCGGGCCTCGCCGCGTTCCTCGGCCGGATGGGCGTGCGGTACCTGCTCGTCCGCAACGACCTGAGCCGCGAGACGCTGCGCGGCGCCTGGCCGGCCCGGCTGCACCAGGCGCTCGCCGACTCGCCCGGCATCCGCCGGGCCGCCTCGTTCGGCGCGCCCGTCGGCGGCGACCTCGTGGACGACGCCGTCTCCGCCACCGACCAGAGGTACCCCGCGCTGGAGGTCTACGAGGTCTCCGGCGCCGACGACGTCGCGAACCTGTCGGACGCGTCCGGTGCCCTCCGCGTGTACGGCGGGCCGGAGTCGCTGCTGGCGATGGCCGACGACCGGGCGCTGCCGTCCCGGCCCGTCCTGCTCGACGACGACGCCCCCGACCTCGGCGGCGAACCCGTCGTGACCGACTCGCCCCGCCTGCTGAAACGCAACTACGGCGAGCTCCACCAGACCTCGCCGACGCTGACGCGGGCGCACCGGGGGCAGGCCACCGACGTCCTCGACAAGGGCTGGAACCGGTACACCACGCACGTCACCTACGGCGGCGGCGTCCGCGACGTCACGGCGTCGTCGTCGGCGGCGAGCGACGACGCCATCCCGCAGTCCCGCAAGCCGGGCGCGGAGCCGTACGCGGCGCTGGACGGCGACCCGTTCACCGCGTGGCAGACCGGCGGGTGGAACGGGCCGGTCGGGCAGTGGCTCCGGGTCGACTTCGACAAGCCCCGCGACGTCCGCGACCTGACCGCCGTGTTCGACCAGGACTCCACGCTCGGCCCGGCCGTCGCGCGGGTCGCGGTGCAGACCGAGACCGGCACCGTGGAGCAGGACGTCCAGCGGACCTCGTCCCCCCAGCCGCTGCGCGCCCCCGAAGGGGCCAGCCGCTGGCTGAAGCTGCGCATCACCGGCCTCGCGACCAAGCCGGCCGTGCCCGCGTTCGCGCGCGCCGGGGTGTCCGAGCTGAGCATCGGCGGCGTCCACCCGACCCGCACGTACACGCTGCCCGCGCCGTCCGGGGTGAAGGGCCGGGCCACCTACGTGATGGGCCGGGCACCCGGCGGCACGTCCGCGTGCATGCAGGGCAGCGCCCGCTGGGTGTGCTCGTCCGCCCTCGCGAACGACGACGAGGAGGGCGACGGCTTCGACCGCGCCTACACCTCCGCCGTGTCCGGGAAGGCGCCGCTCACCGGCACCGCCGTCCTCACCGACGAGCGGCTGATCGCCCAGTACACCGCCGTGGCCGGGCAGCCGCTCGTCACCGCCACCTCCGTCCAGTCCGACCATCCCGCCGACCAGGCGCGGTCGGCGTTCGACGGGGACCCGTCCACCACCTGGATCGCGGCGGACAAGGACAAGGCGGCCGCGCTCTCCGTGCGGTGGAAGGGCCGCAAGCGGCTGTCGAAGCTCACGCTGAGCCGCCCGCCCGGCGCGTCCGGCCCGGTCCGGGTGCGGATCGAGGGGCAGAACGGCGAGTACCGCGAGGGCCTGTCCGACGGGCTGGGCCGGCTGTCGTTCGCCCCGATGACCACCGACCGGCTGACCGTCACCTTCCTCAAGGACGACCAGACCGGGCCGGTGCAGCTCACCGACCTCATCGTCCCCGGCGTCCGGCCGCTTCCGGACGTGGCGGACTACCCGCTGACGCTGGCCTGCGGGTACGGGCCGAAGGTCCGGGTGGACGGGACGACCGTGCAGACCAAGGCCACCGGCACCTTCGGCGACCTGCTCGCCGGGCGGCCGCTGCGGTTCGCCGCCTGCCGCCAGGCGCCGCTGAAGGCGGGCCTCAACCACCTGACCTCGGTGCCGCTCGACGCGTACCGCATCGACACGGTCACCGTCGGCCCGCAGGCGATCGCGAGCGGCACCGGCACGGGCGGCACCGGCACGGGTGGCACCGGCACGAGCGGCACGGACGCGGGCGCGCCGCAGCCGGTCAAGGTGCTGAGCTGGGGGTCCGGCTCCCGCAAGCTGGAGATCGACGCCGCCAAGGGCTCGTTCCTCACCGTGAACGAGAACTTCAACACCGGCTGGCGCGCCACCGTGGGCGGCACCGCGCTGCGCGCCGTCCGGCTCGACGGCTGGAAGCAGGGCTGGCTCGTCCCCGCCGGGACGAAGGGCACGGTCCAGCTCACCTACACGCCGGACCGGTCGCAGCGGATCGCCGTGGTCTCGGGGCTCAACCTGCTGCTCGTGCTGCTGCTGGTCGCCGTCTGGCCGGCGCGGGAGCGGCGCGAAGCGGGACCGCCGGGCGGCCGCGCCCTGGTCGCCGGGACCGGCTGGCCCGCCTGGGCCGCGGTCGGCCTCGCCGCCGCGCTCGGCGGCTGGATCGCCGGAATCCCCGGCCTCGCCGTCACCGCCGTCGTGGCGGTCGTCTGCGGCTGGGCGAGGACCGGGCGGGCCTGGCCGCTGCGCGCGCTCTCGTCCTCCTGGACGGTCGTGCTCGCGATGGTCGCCGGGGCCGGCTGCCTCGCCGCCGGGAACCGGTTCGGGCTGCTGGACAACCCCTCCAAGCCGGACGGCCTGCTCGGCGACGCCGTGCCGCAGCTGCTCGGGCTGGTGATCGTCGGACGGGTCGCGGTGGAGCTGTGGCGGCCCCGGCCGCGCGGCGGGCCGGACGGCGCGTCCGGCGGCCGGATCGCGCTCAGCTGGGCCGCCCCCGGGCAGGAGCCCGGCGGGACCGCGCCCGCGGCGCCAGCGGGTCCGGG
>NZ_JBEYYT010000040.1:0-39811 GCF_040645715.1 Spirillospora sp. NPDC046719
TGGGGGGTTGTGTGGCCGGGGGGGGGGTGTTGTTGGGGGGGGGGGGGCGGGCCGCGACCCCCCCCCAGACCGAACAGGCAGGAGTACGGGGACATGGACGTCAAGCTGACGCAGAAGAGCCAGGAGGCGGTGTCGGTCGCGGCCCGCAGGGCGGCGGCCGAGGGGCACCCCGAGGTGGAGCCGCAGCACCTGCTGGTGGCGCTGATCGGGCTGCCGGAGGGCACCGCGGTGCCGCTGCTGGAGGCGGTCGGCGCGGACTGGCAGGCGGTCCGGCGGCGGGCCGAGGAGCAGCTGGCGGCGATGCCGAAGGCGCAGGGCTCGACGGTCGCGACGCCGCGGCTGTCGGGGCAGCTGAGCCGGGCGATCAACACGGCGGGGGCGCGGGCGCAGCAGCTGGAGGACGAGTACGTCTCGACCGAGCACCTGCTGGTCGGGCTCGCGGCGGACGGCGGCCCGGCGGCGGGGCTGCTGAAGGAGTTCGGGGCGACGCCGCAGGCGCTGCTGGACGCGTTCGAGAAGGTGCGCGGGCACGCCCGCGTGACCAGCGAGAACCCGGAGGGCACCTACCAGTCGCTGGAGAAGTACGGCGTCGACCTGACGGCGGCGGCGCGCGACGGCCGGCTGGACCCGGTGATCGGGCGGGACTCGGAGATCCGCCGGGTCGTGCAGGTGCTGTCGCGGCGGACGAAGAACAACCCGGTGCTGATCGGCGAGCCGGGCGTCGGCAAGACCGCCGTCGTCGAGGGCCTCGCGCAGCGGATCGTGGCGGGCGACGTGCCGGAGTCGCTGCGCGGCAAGCGGCTGGTGTCGCTGGACCTCGGCGCGATGGTCGCGGGCGCGAAGTTCCGCGGCGAGTTCGAGGAGCGGCTGAAGGCCGTCCTGAACGAGATCAAGGAGTCGGAGGGGCAGGTCGTCACGTTCATCGACGAGCTGCACACCGTCGTCGGGGCGGGCGCCGCCGAGGGCGCGATGGACGCCGGCAACATGCTGAAGCCGATGCTGGCGCGCGGCGAGCTGCGGATGATCGGCGCGACGACGCTGGACGAGTACCGGGAGCGGATCGAGAAGGACCCGGCGCTGGAGCGCCGGTTCCAGCAGGTCTTCGTCGGCGAGCCGTCCGTGGCGGACTCGATCGCGATCCTGCGCGGGCTGAAGGGCCGCTACGAGGCGCACCACAAGGTGCAGATCAACGACTCGGCGCTGGTCGCGGCGGCGACGCTGTCGGACCGCTACATCACGTCGCGGTTCCTGCCGGACAAGGCCATCGACCTGGTGGACGAGGCCGCGTCGCGGCTGCGCATGGAGATCGACTCCCGGCCCGTCGAGATCGACGAGCTGCAGCGCGCCGTGGACCGGCTGAAGATGGAGCAGATGAACCTGGAGAAGGAGACCGACGAGGCGTCCCGGCAGCGCCTGGAGCGGCTCCGCGCCGACCTGGCGGACAAGCAGGAGCATCTGAGCGGCCTGAACGCCCGCTGGGAGCGGGAGAAGGGCGAGCTGAACCGGGTCGGCGAGATCAAGGAGCGGATCGACCAGCTGCGCGGCGAGGCGGAGCGGGCCGAGCGCGACGGCGACCTGGAGACGTCCTCGCGGCTGGTGTACGGGGAGATCCCGGAGCTGGAGAAGCAGCTGGAGGCGGCGTCGGAGGCGGCGGACAGCCGCGACACGATGGTGAAGGAGGAGGTCGGCCCGGACGACGTCGCGGACGTGGTCGCGTCCTGGACGGGCATCCCGGCGGGCCGGCTGCTGGAGGGCGAGACGGGCAAGCTGCTGCGGATGGAGGAGGAGCTGGGGCACCGGCTCATCGGCCAGTCCGCCGCGGTGAAGACGGTGTCGGACGCGGTGCGCCGTGCGCGCGCGGGGATCTCCGATCCGGACCGTCCGACGGGCTCGTTCCTGTTCCTCGGCCCGACCGGCGTCGGCAAGACGGAGCTGGCGAAGGCGCTCGCGGAGTTCCTGTTCGACGACGAGCGGGCGATGACCCGCATCGACATGAGCGAGTACTCCGAGAAGCACTCCGTCGCGCGGCTCGTCGGCGCGCCTCCCGGGTACGTCGGCTACGAGGAGGGCGGCCAGCTCACCGAGGCCGTCCGGCGCCGCCCGTACTCCGTCGTCCTGCTGGACGAGGTGGAGAAGGCGCACCCGGAGGTGTTCGACATCCTGCTCCAGGTGCTGGACGACGGGCGCCTCACCGACGGGCAGGGCCGCACGGTCGACTTCCGCAACACCATCCTGATCCTGACCTCCAACATCGGGTCGCAGTTCCTGGTGGACCCGGCGATGGAGAACGGGGTGAAGCGGGAGGCGGTGTGGGCCGCGGTCCGCGACTCCTTCAAGCCGGAGTTCCTGAACCGGCTGGACGACGTGATCCTGTTCGACGCGCTGTCCACGGAGGAGCTGACCCGGATCGTGGACCTGCAGGTCGACCGGCTCGCCGACCGCCTCGCGGACCGGCAGCTCACGCTGAAGGTGACGGAGGCGGCGCGCGAGTGGCTGGCGCTGACCGGCTACGACCCGCTGTACGGGGCGCGGCCGCTGCGCCGCCTGGTGCAGACCGCGATCGGCGACCAGCTCGCCCGCGAGCTGCTCGCCGGGGACGTCCGCGACGGCGACGAGGTGGTCGTCGACCTCGACGAGGCCGCCGACCGGCTCACGGTCCAGCCCTCCCGGGGGCTGACCCTCACCAAGTAGGGATCTTGCGACGGCTCCGCTCGGGGGCACAATGGCGGCGGAAGTCGCCGTCCCTCGAGTGGAGCCGTCGCGCGTGGAATACAGGATTTCGGAGCAGGGCCAGGAGGCGTTGAGAGCGGCGGTGCGCCGGGCGGCCGGTGCGGGCCACGCCGAGGTGGGGCCGCCGCATCTGCTGGCGGCGCTGCTGGACGACGCCGAGGTCGGCGCGCTGCTCACGTTCACCGGCTTCGGCGCCGTGGCGTTGCGGGAGGAGACGGAGGGGCTGCTCGCGCGGCTCCCTGCGGGTTCCGGGGAACCCGGCACCGCGCCGCGGTTGTCGCCTGCGGTGGTCAGGGCGGTCGCGGCGGCGTCCGAGGAGGCCGGGGGCGCGGAGGTGTCGGCCGTCGATCTGCTCGCCGGGCTCACCGCCGGGGACGACCCGGCGGGGCGGCTGCTGCGCGCGAAGCACGTGACCCGGCAGCGGCTGCGCAGCGAGCAGGCAGGGCGGGAGGTCGTCCGGTCGCCGTACGCGCGGGACCTGACGCTGCGGGCCCGGGAGGGAGCGCTCGAACCGGTCGTCGGCCGCGCGGCGGAGTCGCGGCGGCTGGTCGAGATCCTCTCCCGGCGGGACGGCGGGAACGCGCTGCTCGTCGGCGAGCGCGGCGCGGGCAAGAGCGCCCTGGTCGCGGGCCTCGCGCACCGCGTCGAGGCGGGCGACGTCCCGGCCGCGCTGCGCGGCGTCCGCGTGGTCGCGCTCGACCTCGCGGCGATGCCGGACGGCGAACTCGACCGGATCACGGCGGCGGCCCGGCGCGGCGGCGTCGTGCTCGTGCTGGACGATCTGCACGCGGCGGCCCGTCCCGGCTCCCCGGTGCTCGCGGCGCTCGGCCGCCTGACGGACCCGGACGCGCCGCGGGTGATCGCGACGGCGACGCCCGCCGGGGAGCGGGAGCGCCTCGCGGACCTGCCGGTGCTGCGCCGGCATTTCCAGCGGCTGCCGGTGGCGGAGGCGTCCGTCGAGGACACCGCGATGGTCCTGCGCGTGCTGCGCGCGCGCTTCGAGGAGCACCACGGGATCACGATCCGGGACGCGGCGCTGGTCGCGGCGGCGCGGCTGGCGGACCGGTTCGGCGGCCGCGTCCGGCCGGGCGCCGCCGTCGAGCTGCTGGACGAGGCGGCGACGCGGCTCCAGGTCGACGCGGACGGCGCGCCGGAGGAGCTGCGGGAGCTGGAGCGCAGGGCCGCCCGGCTGGAGATCGAGCGGTTCGCGCTGCTCAAGGAGGACGACGCCGCGTCCCGGGAGCGGCTCGCGGAGCTGGACCGGAGGCTGTCGGACGTGCGGCTCGACGAGCGCGTGCTGCGGGACCGGTGGTACCGGGCGCGGGACGACCGCGACCGGACCGCGGACCTGCGGCGCCAGGTCGAGGACGTCCGCGCCGAGGCGGAGCGGGCGCAGCGCGACGGCGACCTGGAGACGGCGGCGCGGCTGCTGTACGGGGAGCTGCCCGAGCTGGAGCGGCGGCTCGCGGAGGCCGCCGAGCGGGACGCGGCGGCCGGGGCGCCGGACCGTGCCGAGCTGCGCGAGGACGACGTCGCGCGCGTGGTCTCCGATGTTCCGGCCGCTCCGGTCGACCCGATCGACCCGGTCGACCCGATCGGCCTGGTCGACCTGGACGCCACCGACGAGCCCGGCGACCTCGTCCAGCAGGCGGTGGACGAGTCGGCCTTTCAGGAGGCGGCCGGCGAGCCGGACGTGCCCGCCGGGAAGGGCGCCGACGCGGCGTGGGCGCCGCGTCCTCGGCCCGCTTCCCCGTCCCGGACCGGATCGTCCGAACCGTCCGAGCCGTCCGAGCCGGACGCGGAGACGGCGGGGGCTCCCCTCGGCCTCGCCGACCCCCGGGCCCTCGGCCGTTACCGGCTGCTGCGGCGGCTCGGGCAGGGCGGGCAGGGCGTGGTCTACCTCGCCGAGGACGCGGACGGGCGGCGCGTCGCGGTCAAGGTGCTGCACGCCGCCGCGCTGGACCATCCCCGCGCGCGGGAGCGGTTCTTCCGGGAGATCGAGGCCGCCCGGCGGGTCGCGTCGTTCTGCACGGCGCAGGTCCTGGACGCCGACTTCGCGGGCGAGCTGCCGTACGTGGTGAGCGAGTACGTGACCGGCCCGTCGCTGCGGCGGGCCGTCGCCGAGGAGGGGACGCGCTCGGGCGGTGCCCTGGACCGGCTGGCGATCGGCACGATCACGGCGCTCGCGGCGATAGCGGAGGCGGGCATCGTGCACCGCGACTTCAAGCCGGACAACGTGCTGCTCGGCCCGGACGGTCCCCGCGTCATCGACTTCGGGATCGCCCGGATCACCGACGCCGGCTCGTCCGTCACCGGGCAGGCGATCGGCACGCCCGCGTACATGGCGCCCGAGCAGATCGAGGGCGGGCGCGTCGGACCGGCCGCCGACGTGTACGCGTGGGCCTGCACGATGGTGCAGGCGGCGACGGGGCGGCCGCCGCACGGGGCGGACTCGATCCCGCAGATCATGTACCGCAAGCTGCGCGGGGAGGCCGATCTCGGCGACTTCCCGGCGCGGGCGTCCGCGCCCCTGCGCGCGCTGGTCGGCGAGGGGCTGCGGACCGCGCCGGGGGAGCGGCCGGCGGCGCGGGACGTGCTGCTGCGGCTGATCGGCCACGACGCCCCGGCGCCGACCCGGCTGCTCGCCGAGGGCGCCGCCCGCGCCACCGGCGCTCCCTGAACCGGCGGACGGCCCGGAGGTCCGCCCCCGGGCCGTCCGTGCGCCGCTCAGATCTCGAGGTTCTCCTCGATGTCGCGGAGGCGGTGGCGGGCGAGGGCGAGGTTGGCGCGGCCCCGGTCGAGGGCCATGTAGAGGAACAGGCCCTTGCCCTTGCGGCCGGTCACGGGCCGGATCAGGTGGTACTGGGCGGAGAGGCTGATGAGGATGTCCTCGATCTCCTCCTTGATGCCGAGCTGCTCGATGGTGCGGAGCTTGGCCCGCACGACCTCCGTGTTCCCGGCCGCGGCGACGTTGAGGTCGAGGGCCTTGGAGCTGCCGAGGTGGCCGAGGGCCATCCCGCTGTTGAAGTCGACGACGGCCGCGCCGATGGCGCCGTCGATGGTCATCATTTCCTTGAGCGACAGGTCCAGGTCGGACATGGGTCTCTCCTTTTCGGTTCGTCGTGCCCTTTCGGTTCCTCGTGCGGGGTCAGGTGCGGCCGAGGTGCGCGGCGATGGCGCGGGCGGCGGGGCGGGCCTCCAGGTGGAGGCGGCCGACGTTGACGCCCGCCTCGGCGAGGACGGTGAGGGACGCGGTGGGCCCGGCGGCGTAGGTGACGACGTAGCCGTCGACGCCGCGGATGACGACCTCGTGGAAGGCGCCGCCGTGCGCGGTCTGGGCGATGCGGTGCGCGAGGGACAGCCCGGACGCGGTCACCGCCGCCATGCCGGACGGTTCGACGGACGGCGGGAGGTCCGCGGCGACGAGCAGCCCGTCGGCGGACGCGACGAGGCTCCCGGTGAGCCGCGGGACGCGGGCCCGCAGCGTGCGGAGTTCCGCCAGCACGTCCGGTTCGGTCGTCGGCGCGGTCACGGTCCCGGCTGGTACGGCCACCTTCGTCAGCCTTTCGATCAGTTTCCCGAAGCGGTCGCGCACGTCACCCGAGCTCCACCAGGGCGGCCCGGAGCCGTGCGAGCAGGTCGTGGTCGGCCGGCGCCCATCCGGCGGGCGGCTCGGCCGGCAGCGGCGGACCCGGCGGACCCGGCGGTGCGGGCGCGCCGGCCGCCGAGCCGTGCGCCAGATCGTGCGCCGGGCCGTGCGGGCGGGTGCGCAGCAGCGCCGCCGCGGCGAGGCCGCGCACCGCGAGCAGGCAGGCGAAGGCCGTCCGCCTGAGGTCGCGGGCCAGTTCGCCGGGGGTGCGCCGCCCGTCGGCGTTGAGCAGGATCTCCGCCTGGAGCCCGGTGAGGATGACGCGCTGGCGCCGGACGCGCCGCACCGGCTCGACGGGCGCCGCGTCGACGTCGTCGTAGGGCCAGGCGGAGTGCAGGAGGGTGCGGCGCCGGCGCCGCTCGTGGACGAGCGTCGCCGCGGTGATCCGCCGCGCGGGCCCCTGTGCCGGGGGCGGCCCGTCGGTGAACACCGGCTCGGCCCCTGAGCCGAGCAGGAAGTAGGCGGCGTCGAACAGCGCGAGCAGCGCCGGCAGTTCGGGGTCGGGGCCGCCGAGGGCCCCGGTCAGGTCGCGCGGGCCGGGGGCGTGCCGGCTCTCGGCGCGGGTGACGGCTCCGCCGTCGAGGTGGAGCGCGCCGTCGTCGCCGACGCGGAGCAGGCCGGTGGCGCGTTCGCGTTCCAGCATGCCGAGCGTCCGGGCGACGCGGTCGCCGGGCTCCGCGGGGATCCCGGTTTCTCCGGGGTGGCCGTGCGCCATTTCAGCGTCCGGTCATTTCGTCGACGAGGCCCTGCAGCCGCAGCCGCGCGAGGGCGAGGTTGCCTTTGTCGCGGTCGACGAGCAAATGGACGAACAGATGGCCGTCGAGGTCGGCTCCGGTGAGGGCCAGCAGGTGGTATCCGCCGCTGCCGCAGACGATGATCTCCTGGACGTCGTCGCCGGCGGCGGTGGCGCTGAGCGCGGGCGAGCCGAGCACGGCGCGGACGACGTCGGTGGCGCCGGCGGCGTCCTCGTGCTGGTCGACGAGGTCCTCGCGGCCGGCGCTCGCGACGGCGAGGCCGCTCGCGCAGTCGATCAGGGTCACCCGCTGCGCCCCGGGGATCGTCATCATCCGTGCCAGGCAGTCGTCGATACCGGCCACTCATTCCCCCACCGAATGAGAGTTGCAGGAAAGCCACCATAACCCGGTTTTTGTCTCTCACAACACGAAAGTGTTGATGTGCCACAGAAGGCATGAAACGGGGTATAAATACCAATCAGTATCAGAACCGGTCAGCGCCGTCCGGGGTGCGGAAGGTGCCCGGAGGGGTGGAATCGGCCGGAACTTTCGTGGCTGTTGCGGAATGACCGCAATCGTCAGTCCGCGCGCCGCTCGGCCTCCGCGAGGCGGCCCGCGAGGAACCGGCGGTCGGGCTCCGCGCGGGCCAGCGCCAGCGCCTCCCGGTACGCGTCCGCCGCCTCCCCGGCGCGGCCGAGCCGCCGCAGCAGGTCCGCGCGCGTCGCCGGGAGCAGGTGGTAGCCGTCGAGCCCCTCGATCGTCTCGACCAGCGCCAGCCCCGCCGCCGGACCGTCCGCCATCGCCACCGCGACGGCCCGGTTCAGCCGGACGACCGGCCCCGGGCTCATCGCCTCCAGCCGCCCGTACAGCGCGGCGATCTGCGGCCAGTCCGTCTCCTCCGCCGCCGCGGCCGTCGCGTGGCACGCCGCGATCGCCGCCTGCACCTGGTACGGGCCCGGCTCCCCGCGGCGCAGCGCCCCGTCCAGCAGCCGGACGCCCTCCGCGATCCGCGCGGCGTCCCAGCGCGAACGGTCCTGCGCGTCCAGCGGCACCAGGTTCCCCTCGGCGTCCTGGCGGGCCGCGCGGCGCGAGTCCTGGAGGAGCAGGAGGGCGAGCAGGCCGTGCACCTCCGGCTCGTCCGGCATCAGGCCGGCCAGGACGCGGGCCAGCCGGACCGCCTCCGCGCACAGGTCCGCACGGACCGGGTCCTCCCCCGCCGTCGCCGCGTACCCCTCGTTGAACAGCAGGTACACGACGCCGAGCACCGCCGCCGTCCGCTCCGGCAGCAGGTGCGCGGGCGGCACCCGGTACGGGATGCCCGCCTCCCGGATCTTGCGCTTAGCGCGGACCAGCCGCTGCGCCATCGCCGGCTCCGCGACCAGGAACGCCCGCGCGATCTCCGCCGTCGTCAGCCCGAGCAGGGTGCGCAGCGTCAGCGCGACGCGGCCCTGCATCGGCAGCGCCGGATGGCAGCACGTGAAGATCAGCCGGAGCCGGTCGTCGGGCACGCCGCCGGTGTCCGCCGGCTCGTCCGGACCGGTCATGGTGCTCAGCTCCCGCAGCTTCTCGCGTTCGGCGGCGCCGCGCCGCAGCCGGTTCACTGCGTGGTTGCGGGCGGCCGTGGTCAGCCAGGCGCCGGGGCGGCGCGGCACCCCGTCGGCGGGCCAGCGCTCCAGGGCGCGCGCGAACGCCTCCTGGGCGCACTCCTCGGCGAGGTCCCAGTCGCCCGTCATCCGGATGAGCGTCGCGACGACGCGGCCCCACTCCTCGCGGAACGCCGCCGCGACGGCCCCTTCGGTGTCCGTCAGTCCTCCCGCCACGGCCACAGCGGCCTGACCTCGATCGAGCCGCCGCGCGCCACCGGGTGCGCCGCCGCGACCTCCAGCGCCTCCTCCAGGTCGGCGCACTCGATGAGGTCGAAGCCGAGGATCTGCTCCTTGGTCTCGGCGAACGGCCCGTCCGACAGCAGCGTCTCGCCGCCGCGGACCCGCACGGTCGTCGCGGTGTCGGACGGGCGCAGCCGGTCGCCGAACCTGCGCACGCCCCGCCCGTCCATCTCCGCGACCCACGTCTCGGTGTCGGCGATCATCGCCGCGCGCTCCTCCGGCGACGGCTCGGGCCCGCCCTCGACACCGCAGATCAACAGCATGTACTGCATGGTCCCTCCTTCTACTTCACTCTGACTCGTTCCGGCTCCGGAACTGTGCGCCGGGCCGGCGCCGCGAGCAGCACGCCCGCGACGAGGGCGCCGGCCAGGGCGATCCCGGCCGACACGTCGAACGCCCCGCGGAACCCCGCGGTGAGGGCGGCGGGGCCGGTCCCGTCCGTCCAGGTCTGGACGGCGGTGGACGCGGCGGCGACGCCGAACGCGCCGCCGAGCTGGAACGACGCGGTGTTGATCCCGGACGCGAGGCCCGCGTCCCCGGCGGCGGACCCGGCGAGCGCGGCGACCGACCCGGCCACCCCGCACGCGCCGAGCCCGGACCCGAGCAGCGCCAGGCCCGGCAGCAGCCCCGCCGCGTACCCGGTGCCGGCGGTCACCCGGCCGAGCGCCAGGCAGCCCGCCGCCATGACGGCGAGCCCCGCCACCGCAACGGGACGCACCGCGCAGCGTCCGAGCGCCGCCTGCGCCGCGTACGACCCGGCGACCGCCGCCACCGGCAGCACCGCCGTCGCGAACCCGAACGCCAGCGGCGAGTACCCGAGCACGCCCTGCGCGTACTGCGACACGGCGAACGACGTCCCGAACACCGCCGTGGCCGCCGCGAGCGTCACCGCGTTCCCGCCGGTCAGCGTCCGCGACCGGAACGTCCGCAGCGGCACGAGCGGCGCCGCCGACCGCGACTCGGCCCGCACGAACGCCGCGCCCGCGACGACCGCGACCGCGAACGCGCCCGCCGTCCACGGGCTCGTCCAGCCCTCCTCCGGCGCGCGGACCACGCCGAACACCGCCGCCGTCACCGCGAGCGTCACCGCCACCGCGCCGGCCGGGTCGTACGCGCGCGCCGCGCCCCGGCTCTCGGCCAGCAGCAGCGGCCCGAGGACGAGCAGCAGCGCCGCGACCGGCACGTTCAGGAAGAAGATCGCCCGCCAGCCGAGCACGTCCGTCAGCGGGCCGCCGGCCAGCAGCGCCGCCGTGCCGCCGAACCCGCCGACGCCGCCCCACACGGCGATCGCGCGGTGCCGCTCGGGCCCCTCCCCGAACGTCGCGGTGACGATCGACAGCGCGCTCGGCGCCATCAGCGCCGCCGACAGCCCCTGGAGCACCCGCGCGCCGATCAGCGCCCCGCCGGTCCAGGCCAGCCCGCACGCCAGCGACGCGACGAGGAACAGCGCCGTCCCGGTGAGGAACGTCCGGCGGCGTCCGGCCAGGTCGGCGGCGCGCCCGCCGAGCAGCAGCAGGCCGCCGAACCCGAGCAGGTAGGCGCTCAGCACCCACTGCGCGCCGCTCGCCGCGAGCCCGAGGTCCCGCTGGATCGACGGCACGGCCAGCAGCACGATCTGCGAGTCGAGGATCACCATGAAGTTGGCCGCGCAGAGCAGTGCCAGTGCCTTCCACCTGCGCGGATCCGGTTCCGCCATCTCGATTCGCCCTCCCGTGCCGACGCCTTCGCACAGACGACAAACGGGAACGGCCGGAATCGACACCCGGCCCGGATCTTTTTCCGGCGGCCGGGCTCGGCGGTAGCGTGAGGTGATTGCCGAGCAAGCATATGTTTGGGGTACGGATGGAGTTCGTCGACGCGCACGTGCACTACTGGGACCTGAGCGCCCACGAGGAGTGGTACCCGGGCCTTCGGCGGTTCTTCCCGGAGGTGTACAGCGACTACCTGCCGGACGACCACCGCGCGGACGCGGCGAAGGCGGGCGTCGACGTCACCGGGGTCGTGCACGTCTCCGCGACGTCCGCGCCGCGCGCCTACCTCGCCGAGACGAGCCTGCTCGACGGCATGCACCGCGCCGACCCGGCCCGTCCCGCCGCGATCATCGGCGGCCTCGACCCGCGCCGGTCACCGGACACCGTCGAGGAGGACCTCGACGCCCAGGCCGCCTCCCCCGCGTTCCGCGGCGTCCGGATGCTCAGCGGCGTGGACCCGGCGTCCGCCGCGACGGTCCGCGCGCTGCGCCTGCTCGCCGACCGCGGCCTGGTGTTCGACCAGATCATCCGGCCCGCCGAGGCCGCCGCGTACGTGCCGCTGCTGTCCGGCGCACCGGACCTCGCGGTCGTGGCCGAGCACGCCGGCTGGCCCGACCCGGACGAGCCCTTCGCCGACTGGCGCGCCGGGATGGCGCGACTCGCGGCGCTCCCGAACGTGCACTGCAAGATCTCCGGCCTCGGCATGGCGCTCCGCACCACGGCGGCCCGCGACCTGCGCCCGTACGTCGAGAGCTGCCTCGACCTGTTCGGCGTCGACCGCTGCTTCTTCGCGAGCAACTTCCCGGTGGACGGCGTCGGCGGCACCTACACCGACCTGCTCGCCGCCTACCGGGAGATCACCGCGCACCTGACCGGACCCGAGCGCCGGGCCCTCTTCTCCGCCAACGCCCGCCGCCGCTACCGCCTCGGCGGCTGAGGCCCGCCGCACCGGTCAGAACCGTCCGCAGGCGACGAAGACGCCCATGGCCAGGTAGGTCACGTTCGCCAGGACGGCCACCCGCTCGTGGCGGCGAAGGTGGGTGGCCATCGCGCCGACCATCAGCAGCACCCAGCAGACGGCGGTCACCGGCACCATGACGGGCGCGATGCCGACGATGGCGGGCACCACGATGCCGATCGCCGCCAGGATCTCGACGGCGCCGAGCGTCTTGACGAACGCGGCGCTCCTGTCGCCGGTCCAGGCGCCGCCGGGGGCCGCGGCCAGCGTCTCCTTCGGCACGAGCACCTTCGTCGCGCCGCCGAACAGCATGACGGCGCACAGCAGGCCCGCGACGATCCACAGCGCGAGGTCCATGGGGTTCTCCCTCCGGAGTCAACGTGTCGTGCACAAGACACCGGGCTCCGGGGCCGTGTCACGGGCGGCGGCCGTGAGACGCGTCACGGGCGGGCGCCGGTCACGCGCCCGTCGTGGAACCGGGGCGGACGATCATCACGATGGTGACCGCGGCCCACAGCACGTTGAACACGCCGGTCCGCATCGCGATGCGGGCCGGGGCGAGGAGTCCGAAGCGGGAGGTGCCCGCGGCGGCGACGGCGCGGTCCTGGGCGGGCAGGATCAGCAGCGCCAGGACGGCGGCGGCGACGGCGGTCAGCACGATCGAGACGATCAGCCAGGCGTCGCCGAGGACGCCGAGCGCGCTCGCGGTCGTGAAGCCGAAGGCGGGGACGGCGAGGCCGACCACCGCGTAGACGCGGCAGATGCGGTTCAGCGTCCGGAGGGTCGCGAGGGCCTCGGAATCGTCCGGAGCGGCCTGCGCGCGGCGCAGCGCCGGAGGGAACATGCTCGCGGCGACCGCGACCGGCCCGATCGCGATCACCGCGGCCAGGACGTGCAGGATCAGGAAGACCTTCGCCACGGTCAGCGCTCCCCGGCGGGCACGGGGCCGGCGGCGCGCCAGACGGTGCCGCGCCGCTCGTAGGCGAACAGGTCCTCGACGGCGTGCGCGATCCGCGGGCCGACCTCGCGTTCCAGCAGGTAGAGCCCGAGGTCGAGGCCGGAGGTGACGCCCCCGGCGGTGACGAGGTCCCCGTCGTCGACGACGCGGGCGCGCACGGCGCGGGCGCCGGCGGCGCCGAGCATGTCCATGCCCAGGTGGTGGGTGACGGCGTGGCGCCCCTCCAGCAGGCCGGCCATGGCGAGGACGAGCGAGCCGCCGCAGACGGTCGCGACCGTCACGTCCGGGTCGTCCATCGCGGTCTTGAGCAGGGCGGGCAGCTCGGTGGTGAGGGTGCGTCCCAGCAGGGCGGGGACGGTGTCGTCCGGGCGCGGCTCGCCCGTCCCGGCGTCGTGGCCGGGGGTCTCGCCGGTGTCGTCGAGGCGGCCGGACGCCCCCGGGACCACGATGACGTCCGCGCGTGCGGGGTCGAGGGCGGCGGTGGCGCGGAGCGCCAGCCCGCCGGTGCCGCCGACGACGTCGCGCGGCCCCTCGGCGGAGACGAGTTCCACGCTCACCGCCCCGGACGCGGCGCCGCCGGCGTGCAGCACCTCGAAGGGGGCGACGGCATCGAGCGGATCGAAGCCGTCGAACAGGACGATCTGGGCATGCATGAGGGCTCCTTCGGTAGCGGGTGCCGGGATCACGGCCGACGCTAGAGGCCCTCCGCCCTCGTTCCCCAGTGGCATTAGTGCCAGCCTTCAACGGATTAATGCCAACGCCCGGATCACGCCTCTGAACTGGGCCGACGAGCAATCAGCGCCCTGCCCGCCATGTCATTCCGCCCGGCGTGGAGGTAGGTTCTCGCCATGCACACCGTCGCCGTCCTCGCGCTGGACCGGGTGATCCCGTTCGACCTGGCCACGCCGATCGAGGTGTTCACCCGCACCCGGCTCCCGGACGGCCGTCCCGGCTACCAGATCCGGGTGTGCGCCGAGCGGCCGGAGATCGACGCGGGCGCCTTCACCCTCCGCGCGCCCTGGGGACTGGACGGGCTCCGAGGGGCGGACACCGTCATCGTCCCCGGCACCGCGACCCCGCTGGACCCGCTGTCCCCTGCCGTGCGGGACGCGCTCCGGGCGGCGGCGGAAGGCGGCACGCGCATCGCGTCCATCTGCTCGGGGACGTTCCCCCTCGCGGCCACCGGGCTCCTCGACGGGCTGCGCGCGACCACGCACTGGCTGGCCGCGGACCGGCTCGCCGCCGCCCACCCGGAGATCGACGTCGACCCGGACGTCCTCTACGTCGACAACGGGCGGATCCTCACGTCCGCCGGCGCCGCCGCCGGCCTGGACCTGTGCCTGCACCTGATCCGCCGCGACTACGGCTCCGCGGTCGCCGCCGACGCGGCCCGCCTGTCGGTCATGCCCCTCGAACGCGAGGGCGGGCAGGCGCAGTTCATCGTGCACGACCACCTGCCCACGCCGCGCGGCTCCGCCCTCGAACCGCTGCTCGGCTGGCTCGAGGACAACCTGGCCCGCGACCTGTCGCTCGCCGACATCGCCGCCCGCGCCGGGACCAGCACCCGCACCCTGATCCGCCGGTTCCGCGAGCAGACCGGCACGACGCCGCTGCAGTGGCTGCACCGCGCCCGCGTCCGCCGGGCGCAGCACCTGCTGGAGACCACGGACCACCCGGTCGAGCGCATCGCCGCGCAGGTCGGGTTCGGCTCGCCCACCGCGTTCCGCGACCGCTTCAAGAAGACGACCGGCGTCAGCCCCCATTCCTACCGCCGCGCCTTCAGCTGACCGCCCGCAGCGCTCGGCACTCTCCGGAACGGAACGCCGCACCCCCGGACCAATGACACGATCTTGGACATGGATCAGGACGAGACCCGGACCATCGAGGCGCGCGGCGAGGGCCTCGTCGCCGCGGCCCTCGCGGGCGACGCGAAGGCCGCCCGCGCGCACACCGACTTCTTCGTGTTCGGCCGCCGCGTCGACGAGGGGATCCCCTACTGGGAGCGGGCGGTGGAGGCGGGCGACGCCTTCTCCGCGTACACCCTCGCCCGCTACCGCAAGATCCGCGGCGACCGCGCGGAGGCCGAGCGGCTCTACCGGCTCGCCGCCGACCGCCACTCCGGCTGCGCCTACGGCCTGGCCGTCCTGCTGAAGGAGAACGGCGACCCGGAGGCGGCCCGGTGGTTCCGGGAGGGCTGGGACATGGGCCGCCTCGACTGCAAGATCGAGCTGGGCAGGCTCCTCGCGGCCGAGGGGAAGCCGGCGGAGGCGGCCGCGTTCCTGATGAAGGACGCCGGGATCGGGGACATCGCGGTCTTCCGGTGGGTGCAGCTCTTCGAGGGCGTCCGCGAGACGTTCGACGGGATCGCCGCCGCCCTCGACGCGGCGGAGGAGACCGGGGACGGCGACGCCGCCGTGGAGGCCCTGGCGCCGCTCGACGGCATGGACCGCGAGTTCAAGGACTACCCCGGGCTGGCGACCGAGGCCGAGGAGTACCTCCGCAGGGCCGGGGCGCTCAGCCCGCGGGCGCTCGTGGAACACGCGATCTTCCTCGAGCGGCAGTGCGCCGGCGACCGCTGGGCCGAGGCCCGCGACCTGCTCCTGCGCTCCCACGCGGCGGGGTACACCGGCGCGTCCTACGTCCTGGGCGTGTTCCACGAGGAGCGCGGCGACCTCGCCGAGGCCGAGCACTGGTACGCCCTCGCCGCCGACGCGGGACACAACGCCGCGGGGCTGAGGCTCACCAGGATGTACCTGCTGCAACGCCGCCTCGACGAGGCCGAGGCACGGCTCGGCGGCCTCGATCCCGAGGACGAGGCCGTCGCCGAGCGCCTCGCCCTCCTCGCCGAACTCCGCGACGAGGACGAGGTACCGCCCGACCAGGATCTGCGCCGGCTGCCCGACCTGCGCGAACGCGCCGAGGCCGGGGACGTGCAGGCGTCGTACGCGTACGGGAGGATGCTCTACGAGTGGTGCGACGCGGCGGAGCGCTCGACGGTCCGCTGGTACGAACCCGCGGCGCTGGCCGGCGACGCGGCGGCCGCCGCCGATCTCCGGGAGCTCTACCGGACCCTGGGCGATCCCGTCCGCCGCGACCACTGGACGCGGGTCGCGGCGGAGGCCGGTGACCGCGGCGCCTGCAACGCCATGGCCTGGCTGTCCGACTACCACCGCGACTACCAGGAGGCCGAGAGGTGGTACGTCCGCGCGGCCGACGGCGGCAGCGCGCTGTACGCGATGATGGCGGGCAAGGCCCTCGCCCAGCGCGGCAAGTACGAGGAAGCCGAGCCGTACCTGCGCAGGGCCTGGGAAGAGGGATCGGACGAGGCGTTCGGCACCGAGACGGCGGGCTACTACGGCCTCGTCCTGAACCGGACCGGACGCCACGATGAGGCCGTCGACCTGCTGAGCATCGCCGCCGCGAGTTGGTGGGAGGACGTCAGGTCGCGCTACGACTCCGACGACCTCGACATGCTCTCCCGCATGATGGACCCCGAGGAGGAGCTGAAGGCCGCCGAAGAGGCGCTCGCGGCCGGCTGACGAACCCGGCGACCCCGCCGCCGTCCCCCGGCAACGGGAAGGCGGCGGGGGCCGGGGCGGTCAGGACGTGGTCTGGCGGTAGTTGTAGAGGTACGTCGCGAGCCGCCCGGAGACGGCGTCCAGAGCGTGCATCTGCGCGCCGTCGGAGGTCGGGAGGAACGCCAGGCCCTCGGTCTCCGAGCCGGAGGGCAACGACGACGCGCGGTCGAAGACATCGGTGACCTGGCCGGTGTCGGGATTGATCCGGTAGATGGACTTGGCGTCGTTGTTCGAGGACGCGTACAGGTCGCCCTGGTAGATCTTCGCGCCCTGGACGCTGCCGATCGTCGTGCTGAGCGGGACGGTCTTGACCAGATGCAGGTCCGCGAGGCTGTAGACGTTCAGCGCGGGCGTCGGGTTGTAGGCGGACGAGTAGACGTAGCCGCGCGCCGCGTCCACGGCGACCCAGGGCGCACCGTCCGGCTGCACGCTGAGCGGCAGCGCGTACGCGGTGCCGGTGTACGTCAGCGTGGTGGCGTCATAGAGCGCGATGTAGGGGTGCCGGTAGTCGCTGCCGTCCTCGATCGGCGCGTAGATCTTGCCGTTGTAGTAGTCGATGTCGCCGATGTGGTTCGCGCCTTGCGCGGAGAGCTGCGCGGGGATGGCGAGAGGGTTGTTCGCCAGCACCGTCCGGCCGTCCAGGGTGACCCGGCTGAGCCCCAGCTTCCACGAGAAGTACCAGGTGGTGCCGTCGGTCGCGATGCCCTGCGACCGCTGCAGGGCGTCGGTGAGGTAGTAGGTCTGCCGGGAGGTCTGCTGCCACGTCTCCGCCGCCGAAGCGGCCGGGGTGGCGGCGAGGGCCAGTCCGGCGAGGGCCAGGGTGCAGGCGATGCGCCGTCGCATGGGGGACTCCGCTCTCCGAGGGATGCGCCGGACAGATCATCGGACAGTTCCGCCGCCTCCGGGAGACCCCATGTCCAATAGGCTCCGGCGCCCGCCCGCTCACGCCTCGCGGTCGAGCCCGGCCGCCTCGGCGAACGCCTCCAGCTGCTCCAGGTAATGCGCGAGGGACTCGTGCCGCACCGTCAGGTTGATCTGCGTCGCGCCCGCCTCCTCCGCCGTGGCGATCACCTCCCGGGCCCGGCCGGGATCGTTGACGGCGTCGAGCCGCTCGCCAGGCGTGAAGACGACGTCGAAGCCCTCGGGCGGGTCGTGCCGGTCGAGCATCTCCCGCATCAGCTCCGGCGTCGGCCCGCGGAACGACTGCGGCGCGGGCGCCCAGCCGTCCCCGAGCGTGACCGCGCGGCGCAGGGCCCGCTCGCTGTGCCCGCCGATCCACAGCGGCACCCGCTCCTGCACGGCGTGCGGGTCGATCACCATGTCCCGGAACGCGTAGTACGGCCCCTCGTACGACACCGTCCGTCCGGACAGCGCCGCCCGCAGCGCCGCGAGAGCGTCGTCGGCGCGCGGCCCACGGTCCTCGAAGGGGGCGCCGAGCAGGTCGAACTCCTCCTTCAGGTTCCCGACCCCCAGCCCCAGGACCAGCCGCCCGCCGCTGAGGTGGTCGAGCGTCCCGTACCGCTTGGCGATCTCCAGCGGATGGTAGAAGGGCAGCACCAGCACGTACGGCAGGAACCGCAGCCGGGTGGTCAGCCCCGCCAGGAACGAGAACGTCGCCAGCGGATCGTAGAAGCGTTCCCCGCGCGGCAGCCCCGGCGGGACGGCCACGTGGTCCGGGCAGGTCATGAACGCGTACCCCAGCCGGTCGGCGGCCTGCGCCACCCGGACGAGCTCGGCCGTCCCGGCCGCGGCCTCCCACGCCGGGCGCCGCCCCGCCAGCGCCACGATCGGCGAGCTGATCCCCGCCTTCACGCGCCCGCCTCCGTCCCGCGCAGGCTCCGCTGGAGCCGGACGAGGGGGTCGTCGCCGTCCCTGGTGCCCGACGGGCCCGCGGCCTCCTTCGGCATCAGCCGTCCCGCGTCGGACCTCGTCCACTCCCGGACGGCCCACCGCTCGGCGATCGCCCACCGGCCGTCCCGCCACGCCATGTGGTCGACGAACCGCACGCCGCTGGTGAAGTTCGCCCGCGCGTCGCCGGACGGCTCGCCCCAGTGGACCGACGTCCCGTACGTCTCGCTTATCGCGGTGTCGCCGAGCAGCTCGACCAGGTGGTTCGCGACGATGTGCATCGTCCCGCCGCGCCGGGCGCGCAGCTTCGGCTCGACCCAGGCGAGGTACTCCTCCACGGACCCGTCGAAGCCGGTGTGATGGTCGACGGCGTCCGGATGGTAGGCCGACCGGACGAGCCCGAAGTCCAACCGGTCGATCCCGCGGCAGTACCGCAGGACCACGTCATGGATCTCCTGCCGATCGGCCCACTCGCTCCGCTGCGCACCCATAGCGCCCGAGTCTGCGCGCCCCGCCTCCCGTCCCACCCCACGGTCCCGCTCTCCGGGACGGGGCCTCGCGGCGGGCGCTCAGCCGCCGAGGCCGGTCACGGCGCCGCGGGCGTCGAGGCGCAGGCCCGGCGCCCAGGCGATCTCCCAGCGGTTGCCCTCCGGGTCGGCGAAGTACGCCGAGCGGCCGCCCCACGAGCGGTCCACCGGCTCCTCCACCGACGTGGCGCCCGCCGCCACCGCCGCCGCGAACGCGGGATCCACCTGCTCACGTTCGTCCACATTGCAGATGAGCGTGATCCCCGACCACCCGGCAGGGGCCGGAGCACCGCCCGCCGCCTCCGCCGCCAGAAGATCTGCGGGATACAGGGTGAGCAGCACGCCGCCGAGCAGGAAGCCCGCCCAATTGTCGTCGCTGGACGGAAGTTCCTCCCATCCCAGATCACGATAGAACCGGCGCAACTCGGCCATGTCCCGAGCGCCGAGCGTCACGGCGGACAAACGAGAGGGCACCTCAGACATGCCCAAGAGCATGCGCCCACCCCACACCCCAAGCAAGGAACCCGCGAGCCCCGCGTCTCGGTGTCGGCGGAGTGCAACGAATCCGCGTCATCGACCATGTTCTTCGCGCCCTTGGCCGCTCGCAGCCCCCTAAGGTACTGGCCCATGGTTGCAAGAGGAGGCCGCATCGGCGCGGCTGTGGTGATGGCGTTGCTCTCCGCCGGCTGTAGCGGCGAAAGCGACGACGGCCCCGTTCCAGCGGCCGTTCAGACGACCAGATCGGCGACCAGCGTGCGCGTGCCGAAGCCGACGGCGGAGCAGAAGGCGCCCTATCTGGCCATCGCCGCGCAACTCAACCCCGGTCTGGGCCACGACAAGGAACTGGCCATGGAGCACGCCGACCGGATCTGCAAGGGCATCCTGGGCGGCCCCACCTACGGGTCATCGCTCATCGAGTTCGCGAGGGCAGAGCTCTCTTCCGGCTCCAGGGACATCTCCGTGGCCGAGACCGAGCGGGCGGTCAAGGCCATCAAGCTGTGGTGCCACTAGCCCCGGAGGGGACTACGCCAGGTCGAGAGCGCCACTCCGGACCCGAGCGAGAAGAGCGGCGAAGGACGCGCGATCGACGGTAACGTGCCCGCCGTCCGGGTCCTTGCTGTCCCGTACCCCGACCCCGCCCCCCAACGCGGCCACCTCGACGCAGTTGCTCCCCTCATGCGTTCCGTTGCTGCGCGTGGACTTCCGCCATTGACCGGTCATGTCAACGACTCCAATGCTCGTCGGATGACGTCCCATCCCCAGGGCCGAGTCGGCTTACCGGAGGTCGAGGGCGCCCGCCTTGGCCCAGACGAGGAGCGCGGCGAAGGACGCGTGGTCGACGGTGAGGTGCCCGCCATCCGAATCCTTGCTGTCGCGCACCCCGACCCCGCCCACCAGCGCAGCCACCTCGACGCAGTTGCTCCCCTCATGGGTTCCGTTGCTGTAACTGGACTTGTGCCACTGAGCGGTCATGTCAGCGACTCCAATGCTCGTCGGATGACGTCCCTTGTCTGGGCTCGGTTCAAGGCATCGGCAGCGATGCGGTCGAGTCGCAGCGCAAGTTCGTGGACCTCTTTGGGACTCTGCATCAGCTTTCCTCCCAGAGGCGCCTCGGTGAACCCAATCAACTTGCGGCCTACGGTCATCAGCTTCATGGGCCCGACCAGCCCATGGTGGAAGCCCTGGCTACGAGGGACGACCTGCAGGATGACGTGGTGCATCTCGGAAAGCTCCAAGAGACGCTCCAGTTGCGCGGACATCACCTCTGGACCACCGACGACCCGATCTATCACGTCCTCATCGAGCAGCATGGATAGATGTGGCGGGTCCGCCGAGAACAGGCGTTCCTGCCGAGCCATGCGCTTCGCGACGGCCCGCTCCACATCCTCCACCGTCCCCTCAAGCGTGAACAGGGTCCGGGCGTACTCAGGCGTCTGGAACAGGCCGGGGACAAACGACCGCTCGTACGCGCGGATCACTGACGCTCGCGCATCGTCCTGCATGTGGCGTGTCTGCCAGCGGGCGTCGTGGACGATCTCGGCGTGGAAGGCGATCCATTCCAGTAGGCCGCCCGTCCCGTACAGGGCGTCCAGGCCGCGGATCTGATCTTCGTCGGGCCGGAGCAGGCCGGACTCCCAGTGAGAGACAGTCTGCCGCGCGGCGCTCACCTCGCGGCCGACGGCGGCGCAGGACAGGCCGTGCTTCGCCCGGAGAACGTGCAGGTAGACGGCGAACAAGTCCCACAGCGAGGACGTCGGGTCGAGCTCTTCTCGGCGCGTCATCGCACTCCCTCCGGATTTGATCTTGTCTCTGGTTGACCAGATCCATGGCCAACGTAGCCCGGGGCATTCACCCTTGGAGTGGAACTCGGAAAGATTCGCAGAAAAGGCGGTGATCGGGAAGTGGACGGCTTGGCGGACGCTTTCGAGTGCTACCTCAAACCGATTCCGGAGGCGGCGCGGGAGGCGCGGCAGCTCGTCTCGGTGGCGTGGGCGCATTGGGAGCTGGGCGACGACTACATGGCACGGCTGGTCGTGTCCGAGCTGGTCACCAACGCGATCACGGCGTCCGAGCGGGCCGGCGGCGACCTCACGATAAAGGTTGTTTGCCGCCTTTCCGGGAGTTGTCCGGTTATTGAGGTGTGGGACGGAAGTGATGAGCTTCCGGAGATGCGCCATCCGGCGCTCGGGGACCTCGGAGGGCGGGGGCTGCCCTTGGTGGCCTGTCTCTCCGGGGGATGGACAGTGGAGAAAAGACCGGGAAAGGGAAAAATCGTGCGGGTCGAGCTGGGCGGGGCGGCATGACCCCGTCGCAGGACTACCTCGAATCGATGGCATTGATCATCGGCGGCGCCATGACGGTGTCGCTGGTGCTCGGGATCCTGCTCGGCGCGGTGTTCGCGCCGAGGCCGCCGGCGGATCCCGGCAAGGGCGGCGGGAAGCGGGGGAAGTGATGGACGTTCCGGACGCGGCCGCGCGCATCGACGCGCTGGCCGAGCGGCTCGCGGCGACATCGCGGACGACTGCGGCAGACCGGTGTGCGGCGGTTGCGGGACGAGGCGGAGGCCGCCTGCTTCCAGTGGGTGCGGTGGAGCGCTTCGGGCTCGCGGTGGCGCGGGACGGCCGGCGGGCGTGGCTCGACGAGCCCGCCGGCCTGGTCAGACCGGTTGGCCGAGGGGGCGGATGGTGACGGTGTTGACGTCCACGCCGGGCGGCTGCGCGACGGCCCAGGCGATGGATTCGGCCACCTGCCGGGCGGTGAGCATGGGGCCGTCGGGGACGCCGCCCAGCGCGTCCCAGAAAGCGGTCTCGACGCGGCCCGGCGCGATCAGGGTGACGCCGACGCCGTCGCCGGTGACGGCGCGGCGGGTGTTCTCGGCGAGGCCGGTCAGGGCCCATTTCGTCGCGCCGTAGAGGGACCCGGGGGCGTGGACGAGACCGGCGACGCTGCCGACGAGGACGATCCGCCCGCGCGTGGCCTTCAGCGCGCCGGCGGAGGCGCGGATGAGCAGGGCGGGTCCGAGGACGTTGGTCAGCACCATGTCCCGCCAGCGGGCGGGGTCGCCGTCGACGACGCTGTCGGACGCCGCGGTTCCGGCGTTGGCGACGGCGGCGTCCAGCCGCCCGAACCGGGCGACGGTGGCGTCCACCGCGGCGTGCACGGCCTCGGGGTCGGCGGCGTCGGCGGTGAGGGGCAGCAGGTCGGCGGGGTCGCCGCAGCTCTTCGCGAAGCGGTCGAGGCGGTCGCGGTCGCGGCCGGTGACGGCGACGCGGTGGCCGCGCTCCAGCAGCAGGCGGGCGGCGGCCGCGCCGATGCCGCCGGAGCCACCGGTGATCAAGGTGACGGTCATGGGCGGGACGGTAGGTGCTAGAGCCGGCTCTAGGGCAAGCTCATGGGCATGCCCCTCACCATCGGACAGGTCGCCGAGCGCACCGGTCTCAGCGTCCACACCCTGCGCTTCTACGAGAAGGAAGGGCTGTTCGCGATGCCCGTGCGGCGCGTCGGCGGGCAGCGCGTCTACGGCGAGGCGGAGCTGGAGTGGCTGTACCTGTGCACGCGGCTGCGGGCGTCCGGGATGCCGCTGCCGATGATCCGCGAGTACGCGGAGCTGGTGCGGGAGGGCACGGCGACCGTGGAGGCGCGGCTCTCCCTCCTGCGTGACCACCGGGAACGCGTCACCGCCCGGATCGCGGAGCTGCACGGCTGCCTCGACCTCGTCTCGCGCAAGGTCGCGATGTACGAGGAGCATCTCGCGGCGGGCGGCGACGACCCGCTGTGGACGGGTTCGCACCTCGCCGGGGACGCGGGACGAGTTCAGGCGTTGACCCAGTCGCCCGGGAAGGCGGCGCGGAACCGGTCGAGGGTGTCGGGGTCGCCGGCGCGGACGGAGAGCCAGTCGCCGCCGCCGTCGGACAGCAGCACGCCCGGAGCGGTATAGAAGTTCTGGCCGCTCTCCGACGGGAACGGGACGAGGGCGAAGCGGCGGGCGAGCTCGTCGTCCTCGCCGGGGGCGAGGTCGCGGGCGTCGCACAGCTCCTCGGGGCCCTGCGTCGACTCGGTCAGGACGATCTCCAGGACGGCGGGCGAGAACCGGTCCGTCCACGGCTCCCACAGCTCGGCGTACTTGTCGGCCAGGTCCTGCCGGACGTGGACGGGCGGGTCGTCGCGGCCGAGGTCGTCGAGCATGACGCCCCAGAGCGCCGCGCCCTGGTTCTCCTCGCGGAAGACCAGGGCGCCGTGCTCGACGGCCAGCTCGCCGGGGCTCAGCAGGGTGTCGAGGTTGCTGTGCAGGTCGGGCCGGCGTCCGAGCAGCCCGTACGCCTCGCGGACGGCGGCGGGCAGCCGGAGGCCGAGCCGTTCCTCGGCCTCCGCCAGTTCCGCCTCCGGCGTGCCGTCCTCCCTGCCGAACGGCAGGCCCCAGCCTGCGGCGAACTCCCTGATGAAGGTCCAGGCGGCGGCCCTGTCGTGGAGTGCCGGCGGCAGGTCGCGGACGATGTCGAAGCCCACACTTCGACGTTATCCCTCCTCAGGCGGTTTTGACCGCGCCTCCGTCGATCAGGTGGTCGGTGCCGGTGGTGCTCCCGGCGACCGGGGACGCGAGGTAGGCGATGAGCGCGGCGACCTCGGCGGGCTCGACGAGCCGTCCGGTGACCATGCCGATCCGGTCCGGGAGCATGCCGATGAGCTGCTCCTGGTCCACGCCGAGGGTCGCGGCCAGCTCGGCGCCGTAGCCGTCGGGGGACTCCCACATGGCAGTGCGGGTGGCGCCGGGCGACACCGTGTTGACGCGGACGCCGCGCGGCCCGAACTCCGCGGCGAGGGCCTTGCCGAACGCGGTCAGCGCCGCCTTCGCGGTCGTGTAGGGGATGGGCCCGACGTGCGGTGTCCGGGCACCGTTCGAGGAGACGTTGATGATCGCGCCCGAGCGCTCCAGCAGGCTCGGCATCGCGGCGCGGGCGGTGCGGACGGCGGCGAAGAGGTTCAGCTCGTACATGCCCTGCCAGGCGGCGTCGTCGAAGGTCAGGAAGCCGCCGGCCGCGCCGCCGCCGTCCCCGCCGCCGACGTTGTTGACGAGGACGTCGACGCCGCCGAGCTCGGCGATCGCGGTCTCGATCAGGCGGGCCGGGGCGTCGGGGGCGGACAGGTCGGCGGCGACGGTGATCGCGCCGGTCTCCTTCAGGGCGGGCGTGACGGTGCGGGAGGCCGCGACGACGCGCATGCCCTCGGCGGTCAGCGCCTCGACGGTGGCGAGGCCGATGCCCTTGCTCGCACCGGTCACCACGGCGGTCTTGCCGTTCAGTCGCAGGTCCACGAGAACTCCTTCATGCATCGCTGATGACGCGCTAAAGCTAGTAGATGCAACGCAGATGTTGCAAGTAGCTCGCTACTCGGGACGTTGATGTACTGTTTCGGGGTGAGCAGAGCATTGCGCGCGGACGCGGAGCGGACCGTCCGGACGATCCTGGAGGCGGCCGAGCGGGTCCTGTCCGCCGATCCGGCGGCCACGATGGAGCAGATCGCCGAGGCGGCCGGGGTCGCCCGCACGACCGTGCACCGGCGGTTCGCGACGCGGGACGCGCTGGTCGACGCGCTCGCCGCCTGGGCCACCAGGCGGTTCGCGGAGGCCGTGGACGCGGTGCCGCTGGAGGGCGCGCCGCCGCTGGTGGCGCTGTACCAGGTCACCGCGAACGTCCTGGAAGTCAAGATCGGGTGGGGGTTCGGGATGACCCGGGCCTCGGCCTCGCCGGATCCCGAGGTCGTGCGGGTGCACGCCGACGTCCTGGCCAGGTGCGACCGGCTCTTCCGGCGGGCACAGGAGGCGGGCGCGCTGCGCGCGGACGCCGACCTGGCGTGGGCGCGGCGCGTCTACTACGCGCTGATCCACGAGGTGAGCACGGGTGGCGACGCCAAGGACCCGGCCGCCTTGGCGACGCAGGTCGTGGACACGCTGCTGCGGGGCTTCGCCACGCATCCCGAGCGCGGCATGTGATCACGCGCGGGCGCGGGCGCGGGATTCCGCCGGGAGCGTGCACCGCTTCCGTACGTAGCGTACGGACCGTACAGTTCGCGTCATGAGACTCCTGATGCTGGGCGGTACCGAGTTCGTCGGGCGCGCCATGACCGACGCGGCGCTGGCGCGCGGCTGGGACGTGACGGTCTTCCACCGGGGCCGCCACGAACCGCCGGACGGCGTGACGGCCCTGCACGGCGACCGGACCACGGAGGACGGCCTCGCACCGCTCGCCACCGGGGAGTGGGACGCGGTCATCGACACCTGGTCGGCCGCGCCGTCCGTCGTCCGCGACGCGGCCCGGCTCCTGAAAGGGCGCGTCGGCCGGTACGTCTACATCTCCAGCAGGTCCGTCTACGCGTACCCGACGGGCGCCGGGATGGACGAGAGCGCAGCCGTTGTAGAGGGCTCCAAGGACGACGGTCAGGTCGCCTATGCGGAGGACAAGCGCGGCGGTGAACTGGCCGCGATCGACGCGTTCGGCGACAGCGCCCTGCTCGTGCGCGCGGGCCTGATACTCGGCCCCCACGAGAACATCGGACGCCTGCCGTGGTGGCTCAACCGCGTCGCGCGCGCGGGACGCGTCCTGGCACCGGGCCCGCGCGACCTGCCGCTCCAGTACATCGACGTCCGCGACCTGGCCGCCTGGACCCTGGACGCCATAGAGCAGCGCCTAGGCGGCCCCTACAACCTGGTGAGCCCGCCAGGCCACACCACGATGGGCGAACTCCTCGCCGCATGCGCCCGCACGACGGGCTCTGACGCGGAGTTCGTGTGGACCTCCCCAGAGGCGATCCTCAAGGCCGGCATCGAACCGTGGACGCAGCTCCCCATCTGGCTGCCGCCAGGTGAAGACCACGACACGATGCACCAGGGGAACGTCACCAAGGCGCTCGCCACGGGCCTGCGCTGCCGTCCCATAGAGGAGACCGTCGAGGACACCTGGAACTGGCTGCGATCCGTGGGCGGGCAGGCGCCGCAGCGTCCGGACCGTCCCGCCGTAGGGCTCGCCCCGGAAACCGAAGCCGCGTTCCTCGACAACGGCGGTCACTGAGGAGCAGGGGCACTCAGGGGCAGGAGCACTGAGCGCAAGGGGCACTGAGCGCAACGGGTGGACGCGAAGCGCCGGGTTCCGCTAGAGAGACCTTCTATGACCGCTTTGGCACTCGGCCCCCACCTCCGCCACGTGAGCGCCCGCACCGCGACGATCTGGGTGGAGACCGACCGCCCGTGCGAGGTCCGCGTGGTCGCCGCCGACCACGGGGTCGACGCGGGCTCCCGCACGTTCACCGCGCACGGCCACCACTACGCGGTCGTGGAGGTCGACGGCCTCGAACCCGGCGCCCGCGTCCCCTACGAAGTGGTCATCGACGGCGAGACGGTCTGGCCGGAGCCCGGCTCCGACGACCCGCCCAGCCAGATCCGGACCCTCGACCCGGAGGGGACGCTGCGCATCTCGTTCGGGTCGTGCCGCCGCTCCCCCGGCACCCCGGAAGAGTTCGGGCACGACGCGCTCGCCGCGTTCGCGCACCGCCTCAAGGCCGGCGGCGACGACACGACCTGGCCCGACGTCCTGCTGATGGTCGGCGACCAGGTCTACGCCGACGAGCTGAGCGACGAGATGAAGGAGTTCATCCGGGGCCGGCGCGCCGCGGACGAGCCGCCCGTCGACGAGGCCGCCGACTTCGAGGACTACACCCACCTGTACAAGCTGGCCTGGCACGACGACCCGGCCGTCCGGTGGCTGCTGTCGACCGTCCCCACCTTCACGATCTTCGACGACCACGACATCCGGGACGACTGGAACACCTCGTACGCGTGGCGCGAGCAGATGTGGGCGCAGCCGTGGTGGCGGGCCCGGATCACCGGCGGGATCGGCTCCTACTGGATCTACCAGCACCTCGGGAACATGTCGCCGGAGGACCGGGCGTCCGACCCCGTCCTCGCGGCGGTGCGCGCCGCGTCCGAGGACGGCGGCGACGCGGGCCGGGTCCTCGACGAGTTCGCGGAGCGCGCCGACAAGCGGCCCGAGACGATGCGGTGGAGCTACGCGCACGACTGGGGCGGCACCCGGCTGGTCGTCGTCGACAGCCGCTGCTCCCGGCTGCTGACCTCCGACCGCCGCGGGATGCTCGACGACGAGGAGTTCCGCTGGCTCGACGAGCAGTGCCAGGGCGGCATGGACCACCTGCTCATCGCCAGCTCGCTGCCCTACCTGCTGCCGCGCACCATCCACCACGCCGAGTCGTGGAACGAGGCCGTCGCGGGCGGCGCGTGGGGGCCGCGCGCCGCCGCCCTCGGGGAGAAGGTCCGGCAGGCCGCCGACCTGGAGCACTGGGCGGCGTTCGAGCGCTCCTTCCGCGAGGTGGCGCAGGACGTGATCGCGGTCGGTAAGGGAGAACGAGGTCCCGCCCCGGCCAGCATCTCCTTTCTCTCCGGTGACATCCACTACTCGTGCCTGTCCCGGGTGACCGCCCCGGACACCGCGTCGGAGATCACCCAGATCATCTGCTCGCCGCTGCGCAACCCGCTGAACGGCACCATCCGCCGGGCCAACCGCATCGCGGCCGCGCGCGGCGTGAGCGGGGCGTTCCGGGCGCTCGCCAAGCTCGCGAAGGTGCCCGCGCCGCCGCTGCGGTGGCGGATGACCGAAGGGCCCTGGTTCGACAACGCCATCGCCACGGTCGAGCTGACCGGCCGGCGATGCACCGTCCGGTGGGAGACGCCCCGCACCGAGACCGCCCTCACCGAGCTGGGCCGCGCCGCCATCGCCCGCTGACCCCGCCCATCGACCTCGTCCGCTGACCGGCCCTGCCCGGCCCGGCCCCGCCCTGACCAGGCCATACCGACGGAGCGGGGCGCACCCGTTCAGCCCCCTCGCCGGAACGGGCGCACCCCGGGCGGACGGCCTGGGGAACCGTCCACGCCCCTCCAACGCGCGAGCACCCCCGTCATGACGCCATTCCCGGGAAATCGAACATGGCGCGCGCCGACCTGGGCGACAATGTGTGGTCAAGGCGTCACAACGAGCTAGCATCGGGGTGGCGAAGAGCCCGCCAAGGACGGCGCGTCCATGAGGGAGGCCACGTGGAGGAGCCCGCCACCACCGGGACCGGGGACGCGGCGCTCATCTCGCGGGTCCGCGACGGCGACGTCTCGGCGTACGCGACGCTGTACGAGCGGCACGTCGCGGCGGCGCGCGGCCTCGCCCGGCACCTGACCCGCGGGTCCGACCCGGCCGCCGCCGAGGACGCCGTGCAGGACGCGTTCGCCAAGGTCCTCGGCGTGCTGCGGCGCGGCGCCGGGCCCGACACCGGCTTCCGCCCGTACCTGCTCACCGCCGTGCGCCGCTCGGTGTACGCCCGGCGGCGCGCCGACCGGCGGGTGCACCGCACCGACCGGATCGAGGAGTTCGACCAGGGCGTCCCCTTCGAGGACCCGGCCCTCGCCGAGCTGGAGCGCTCGATGATCGTCCAGGCGTACCGGTCGCTGCCCGACCGCTGGCAGGAGGTGCTCTGGCACACCGAGGTCGAGGGCGCCAGGCCGGCCGAGATCGCGCCGCTGCTCGGCCTCACCGCCAACGGCGCCGCGGCGCTCGCCTACCGCGCCCGCGAGGGCCTCCGGCAGGCCTACCTCCAGATGCACGTCGCGGGCCTCGGGGAGGTGCGCCGCGACTGCCGCCCGGTACTGGAGAAGCTCGGCTCGTTCGTCCGGGGCGCGCTCGCCGGGCGCGAGAGCCGCCGGATCCAGCGGCACCTGGACGGCTGCGTCCGCTGCAAGGGGCTGCACGCCGAGCTCGCCGCGCTCAACACGGCGCTGCGCGAGGGGCTGGGTCCGCTGATCCTCGGCACCGCGTCCGGCGTGGCCCTGGCGTCCAAGGGCGGCATGTTCACCTGGCTGAGGCACCTGCCGAAACGGCAGCAGCAGGCGCTCGCGGGCGGCGGCGCGATGGCGGTGGCGGCCGCGGTGGCGGCCGCGATGATGCTCGTGTCCGACAAGCAGCCGATCAGGCCCGCGCAGGACCCGCCCGCCACCGCGCAGGCCGCGCCGAAGCCGCCGGCCCCGCGGCCGCCCGCGCCGCGTCCCGCCCCGCCCCGGCCGGCACCGCACCACCCCGCCCCGCGCCACCACCGCCCGCTCGTTGTGGAGCCCGCAGCTCACCGGGCCGCTCCACACCCGAGACCGCACGTCGCGGCGCCGCCGGCGAGCAGCCCGCCGAAACCGCGCCCGCACGTGCGCCCGCCGCTGCCACGGCCCGTGCCCCGGCATCCGCGCGGCCTGTTCGTCCGCGTCACCGTCGGGACGGGCGGCCACGGCGCCCTGGTGGACGTCCGGGTCGCGGGCGCCGGGCACGTCAGGGCGGGCGGCGGGGTGCGCGTCGACGTCGGCGCGGGCCCACCTGCGGGGATCCCGCGGCAGGTCATGGCGCCCACCCTCGCGAACGGCCGGTTCCAAGGCCGATTCCACGGCCGGATCAAGAGCCGGTTTCAGGGCCGCTTCCAGAGCCGGTTCCATGGCCGGTTGAAGACACGGTCGCGGGGACCCTACGGCTGAACCGGCGTCCTGCTCCTTCCCGTAAAGATCATGGGGAAGGGCGGGGCGGGACGGCAACGGCTGGTAGCGTCCGCCGCGGTTCCCAGTTTGCTGTTACTGGGGAGTCGCGAACCGGCGGTATGCCATGAAAGAGTGCGAATCGCCGTATTGGCCTACGGGGCTGACGGGCTTCACTACGCTATAGGCGCCCGAGGTCACTACGCCGGCCTGTGAGCTCCCGTGTAGAGGAAGGGCGGTGTCGCATGGATCGCTGCGCGCTGTTCGTAGACGCCGGCTACCTGCTGGCCGACGGCGCCATGGCGGTGCACGGCACCCGCCATCGCGAGACCGTCTCGTGGGACTTCGGCGGGCTCCTGCAGCTGCTGAGCAACCTCGCGCGCGAACGCACCGGCATGCCGCTGCTGCGCTGCTACTGGTACGAGGCCACCGTCGAGGGCCGCCGCGCCCCCGAGCACGACGCGCTCGCCGACCTGCCCGGCCTCAAGCTCCGCCTCGGCCGCATCCGCCCCGGCCGCCGCGAGGGCGTCGACGGCGAGATCCACCGCGACCTGATGACCCTCGCCCGCAACGGCGCCCTCGCCGACGCCGTCGTCGTCAGCGGCGACGAGGACCTCGCCCAGGTCGTCTCCGACGCCCAGGACTTCGGCATGCGCGTCACCGTCGTGCACGTCGCCGTCGACGGCAACTGGACGATCTCCCGGGTGCTGCGCCAGGAGTGCGACGACCTCATCGAGATCGGCGCCGGCCACCTGCGCCCCTACGTCAACCTGCTCAGCGGCGTCGACACCGGGTCCGGGTCCGGCTCCTCGGGCATCGCCGCGCTCGGCGCGGGCCCGCTGTCCAACGGGCACGGCTCCAACGGCCACGGCCCCGGCGGCGCCGGCGCGCCGCTCGGCCCGCTCCAGACCACCGCGCACAACGGGCCGCCGCCGTCGTCCCCGATCGGCGGGCAGCCGCCGCTGAGCCCCTCCGCCTCGGGCCTCGGCTCCTCGGGATCGTCCGGCCTCGGCTCGTCCGGGTCCTCCGGCCTCGGCTCCTCGAGGCCGCCCGGCCTCGGCGGCAGCGGCGGGACCGGCGTCCCCACCGGGCCGCTGCCCCTCCCGGGAAGCGGCGGCCTCGGCTCGTCGTCCTCGCTGGGCTCGTCGTCCTCGCTCAACTCCGGCGGGCTGCCGCTGCCGTCCTCGCCGCTCCAGGCCCCGTCCACGACGGGCTCGTCCGCGCCCGCCCCGGCACCGGCGTCCAGCCCGCCGCCGCTCGGCGGCCCGCAGTACACCTCGTCGTCGCCGGTGCCGTCCCCCTCGCCGCCGCCCCCACCGCAGACGCTGCCGCCCCAGTCGTCCGGGTCGTCGCCGCTGCCGTCGAGCCGGCCGCACGGCCCCTACACCGGGCCGCAGCAGATCGCGCCCGTCCCCGCGCAGCAGAACACCCCGAGCCTCGCGGACGCCGTGAAGGCCGCGCACCAGGAGGGCCAGGACTTCGGCGAGTCCGTCGCGCGGGACGCGCCCGCGCTGTGGCTGGAGGCCGTCCTCGCCCGCAAGCCGCGCATGCCCTCCGACCTGGAGGCACGGCTGCTGCAGGGCTCCTCGCTGCCCATCGACTTCCTGCTCCACGACGAGGTCCGGCACGCGCTGCGCCGCGGATTCTGGGACGCCCTCGAACGTTCCCGCAGGTGACGGCGGTACGCCCCGGACACATACGGGCGGGTAATGCACGATCATCAGTGATTCGCCCGCTTCGGCCGGCCGCCGGCGGGTAGCGTTGAAGCGTGACGCATGTGACGGAAGACGATCTCGACGACCTGGAGTTCGACACCCTGCGCACCGGCGATCACATCTCGGCGGCCGAGCGGCTGTCCGAGCTGGCCGAGTCGGTGACGGGCGGGGTGTCGCGGGCCAACGTACTGCTGCGTGCCGGGGAGCAGTGGCAGCACGCCGGCGACCACGGCAAGGCCGCCGAGCTGTACCGCAAGGCCATGGAGGACGGCGGCGAGGTGTACGGCGACCCGCGCGCCTACCTGGCCGACGCGCTGTTCGAGCTGGGCAGGGCCGACGAGGCGCGCACGCTCGTCGACGAGATCCGCGCCGACAAGCCGCGCGATCCCGAGGTGTACCGCACGGTCGCCGAGGTGCTGTACGCCCAGGGCGACGCGTCCGGCGCCCACGACTGGGCCACCAGCGGCGCCGACGTGGTGCTCGCCCTGCGCGACCGCGCCGTCGGCACCGGCGTCGGCGGTCCCGACGAGCCGCCGGTCTCCGGCGAGGAGTCGTTCACCCCGGGCCCCGACGACGTCGCGCTCGCCGAGGACAGCCTGGAGGCGCTGCTGCGGCTGCGCTACCGCGCGCGCATCGACCTCGGCCGCAGCGAGGACGACTACGACGCGCTCCTGGACGACCTCCTCAAGAACTGAGCGGGCCGCGAGCGGGGCGGGCCCGGAGGCCGGATCCCCTTACGCTGTGGGGATGCCCAACTCCGCCGCCGCCGAGGCGCGCACGCGCCCGCTGATGCTCACGTTCTTCGGGGCGCATGTGCTCGGGCGTCCCGTCGCGGTGTCGGCGGGCAGCGTCATCGAGGTGCTCGGCCGGGTGGGGCTCGGCGAGCACGCGGTCCGGACGTCGCTGAACCGGATGGTCAAGCGCGGGCTGCTGGAGCGGCACCGGCAGGGCCGCAAGATGTACTTCGCACTGTCCGCGCACGCCGCCGAGGTGCTGGAGGACGGCCGGGAGCGGATCTGGCGCGCGGGCGTGGTGAACCGGAACTGGGACGGCCGGTGGACGCTGGTCGGGTTCTCGCTGCCGGAGGACTGGCGGCGTGAGCGGCACGACCTGCGGTCCCGGCTGATCTGGGCGGGGTTCGGGCCGCTGCAGAACGGGCTATGGGTGGCGCCGGGCGCCGTCGACGTCGCGGCGGCGGTGGCCGGGCTCGGGCTGGAGGCCCACATCCGCGTCTTCGGCGGGAGCGTGCTGCCGCCGACCGAGGTGCGGGACGTGCTGGAGCAGGCGTTCGACGTGCCCGCGATGGCCGCCCGCTACCAGGCGTTCCTCGACCGCTGGGACACCGCGGGCGGCGGTGAGGGGACGGGCGCCGCGGACTGCCCGCACGCCGCGGCCGGGCTGCCCGACGACCTCGCGCGGCAGCTCGTCCTGCACAGCGACTGGCTGGAGCTGGTGCGCCGCGACCCGCACCTGCCGGCGGAGCACCTGCCGGAGGGCTGGCCCGCGATGCGTGCGGAGGCGGTCTTCCGCGACCTCGCCGGGCGGTGGGAGCGGCCGGCCGCGGCGGAGGCGGCCCGGATCCTGGACACCCTCCCCCTCGGCTGAAACCCCTGATCATCGGCGTGCGACGGCGCATGCCCTGATATTCGTCACAATATTGACAGCCGTCAAGAATCAGCCGTACATTCGCGGCGACCTTCCGGCACGCTCCCGATCAGGAGCCGCTCATGTCCCTGCCCCGCCACGCCCGCCGCCTCGGAGGGCTCGCCGCCGCCGGCGCCCTCCTCGCCCTCGCCCCCGCCGTCCCCGCCGCGTCCGCGTCCGTCCCGGCCACGGCCGCGTCGACGACCGCCTACTCCGGGAAGCTCGCCGACGGAGCCGCCTGGACCGCCGAAGTCCCCGCCCGCTGGAACGGCACGCTGCTGCTGTTCAGCCACGGCTTCGGACCCCTCGTCGCGCAGGACGCGCCGAGCCCCGGCGCCCGGACCGCGCTGCTGGCCGAGGGCTACGCGCTGGCGGGCTCGTCCTACGACCCGAACGGCTCGATGTGGGCGCTCGCCTCGGCCGAACGCGACCAGTTCGCCACGATCGACGCGTTCCGCGGCGCCGCCGGACGGCCCCGGCACGTCATCTCGGTCGGCCAGTCCATGGGCGGCCTGATCAACGCGCAGATCGCGCGGGACGGCGCCGGCCGCGTCGACGGCGCGCTCGGCCTCTGCGGCCTCGTCGCGGGCGGCGTCGACCTGGACAATTACCAGCTCGACGCCGAGTACGCGATCGCCGCGCTCCTCGGCCCCGGAAGCGGGACCCGGCTCGTCGGCTTCTCCGACGCCGCCGAGTCCGCGGCGCTCGGCGCGCAGCTCACCGACGCCGTCACCAAGGCGCAGGCCACACCGCAGGGACGCGCCCGGATCGCCCTCGCCTCCGCCTACCTCAACCTCGCCGACTGGGCCCCCGACCAGCAGCCGCCCGCCCGGAACGACTACGCGGGCCAGGAGGAGCAGCAGTACGCCTGGTTCGCGCAGGGCCTGCTGTCCTTCCTGACCACCGCGCGCTACCAGGTCGAACTGGCCGCCGGAGGCAACACCTCCTGGAACAAGGGCGTCGACTACACCGCGCTGCTGCGGCGCTCCTCGCACGCCGCGCAGGTCCGCGCCCTGTACCGGACGGCCGGGCTGGACCTCGGGAGCGACCTCGCCCGCCTCACCAAGGGCGCCGCCGTCACCGCCGACCCCGCCGCCGTCCAGGCCCTGCGCCGCACCTCCACCGCGGGCCAGGGCCTCGCCGTCCCGCTGCTGGACGTGCACACCACGTCCGACCAGCTCGTCCCCGTCGAGCAGGAGAACGCGTTCGCCGGACGGGTCCGGGCCGCCGGCCGCTCCGCGCTGCTGCGCCAGGCGTACGTCGCCCGGCAGAGCCACTGCAACTTCACCACCGCCGAGACCGTCGCGGCCGTCCACGCCGTCCAGCACCGGGTCACCACCGGGCACTGGAGCGGCACCGGCGCCGCGCAACTCCAGCGCAGCGCCCTCGCTCTCGGCCTCGACGGCGCCGCTTTCACCGCCTACCGCCCCGGCACCCTCGTCGGCGCGCGCCGCTGACCCCCGCCGCCGACCCCGCCGCTGACCCGAGCCGCCGGCCCCACGCCGGCGACCGACCCCACCCCGTCTCGTCAGGAGTCCACGTGTCCACCACCGCGGAGACCCCGTCCCGCTCCACGCCCGCGTCCGGCGCGTCCCTCGCGCGCGGCACGCTGATCGCCGGCTGCGTCGCGGTCTGCCTCGCGCAGATCGGCATCGCGATCCCGGCCACCCTCAACGGCCTCTTCCAGAAGGACCTGCACCCCGTCGGCTCCCAGCTCACCTGGATCTCCGACGCGTTCCTGCTGCCCGTCGCCGTCCTGGAACTGACGTTCGGCGTGCTCGGCGACCTGTTCGGCCGCAAGCGGCTGCTCATCGGCGGCGCCGCGCTCATGGCGGTCGGCGAACTGGTCAGCACCACCAGCTCCGGCGTCCACCAGCTGTGGGTCGGCCAGGCGCTCGCCGGCCTCGGCGCCGCCGCGCTGTTCCCCACCTCGCTGGCCATGCTCGCCGCCGGGACCAGCGGCGGCACCCAGCGCGCGCGTGTCATCGCCCTGTGGGCCGCGTGCCTGTCCACCGGCGGCTTCCTCGCCCCGCTGCTCGGCGGCATCACCGCCACCTACGGGTCGTGGCGCTGGTCGTTCATCGTCGTCACCGTCCTCGCGGTGATCAGCGCGGCCGTCAGCACCCTGCTGGCCCGCGACTCCCGCGCCCCCGAGGGCCGCTCCCTCGACCCGGCCGGGCAGATCACCATCGGCCTCGGCCTGTTCGCGCTGCTCTTCGCGATCATCCAGGGCCCCGAGGACGGCTGGGGCTCCGCGCCCGTCGTCACCGGGTTCGTGCTGGCCGCCCTGTTCCTCGCCGCGTTCGTCGCCGCCGAGCTGCGCGTCCGCTCCCCGCTGCTGCGCCTCGACCTGTTCGCCAACCGGTCCTTCGCGGTCGCCTCGATCGTCGCCGTCGTCGGCATGTTCAGCTTCCTCGGCACCGCCTACTCGGTCAGCATCCGGCTCGGCCCCGCGCAGGACCAGAAGCCCATGCACACCGCCATGGCGTTCCTGCTGCTCAACGGCCTCGCGCTCGTGCTGCTGCCGGTCACCGAGCGGCTCCTGCACCGCGTCGCGCCCGGCCTGCTCACCGGCGGCGGGCTCATCCTCATCGCCGCCGGCGACTTCTGGACCGCCACCCTCCCCATCAGCGACCGGGCCATGACCTCACTGATCCTGCCGCTCGGCCTGGTCGGCATCGGCTTCGCCGTCACGGTCTCCTCGATCACCGCGACCGCCGTCAACACCGTCCCCCACCACCTGGAGGGCATGGCCAGCGCCACCACCAACCTGCTGCGCGACTTCGGCTTCACCCTCGGCCCCGCCGTCATCGGCGCGGTCGCCCTCAGCCGCGCCGGCTCCGGATTCACCGACAAGCTCGACGCCTCGCCGCTGCCCGCCGGCCTGAAGCACGCCGCGATGGAGGTGCTGCACGAAGGCGGACCGCTCGGCATCAACAGCGCGTCCGCCGCCGCGCCGCCGCTCAAGCCCGTCCACTCCATGGCCCTGGAGGCCGTGGGCCACGGCTACTCCATCGGCTTCGTCGTCTGCGGAGCCGCCGCCCTCGCGTCCGCGCTGCTCACCCTGCTGACGCTGCGCGGCGCCGACCGCTCCGCGGTCGAGGCGGACGCCCCCGAGGCGCCCTGACGGCGCCCGCCGCGGCCTAGAGCGTGGTGATCAGCTCGCTGAGCGCCTGGGCCGCGGCGGCGGGAGGCTCGTGCTCGACGACGGCCCAGCCGCGCAGCCGGGCCTCCCTGACCGTCCCGTCCCGGTCCGGGAAGGCGGCCCGGTCGGCGTGGGTGCGCAGATAGCCGCAGGGCGCCTCGGGCCAGTCCGGCGGCCCCGGCAGCGACGCGTGGTCATGCGCGGCACCCGGCGGGCGCGGCAGATCGGCGTCCACGAACACGTACCCGCCCACCGGACGGTGCGCCGCGCGCTGCGCCAGCGCGATCGCGGGCACCAGCGGCCCCGCCGCGCCGTGCGCCGCCAGGACCAGCGGCACCGACGGCCCCGCCGCCGAGACGATCAGCGAGACGCGGGCGACGTAGCGGGCCCCCTCACCGTCCGGCACGTCCGGAGCGATCACGTCCATCCCGTACGAGCGCAGCATCTCCGGCATGTCGCCCCAGGACGCCGCGGCGGCGCCCGGCGCGTGCAGCAGCACCACGGAACCCGGCGTCATGAGCCCCCTTCCCGCCGCAACCGTACAGTGCGGCTGCGGCGGCCCGGCGCGGGATGAATAGGGTTCCTCCTGTGAGCGATCGTGATGAGCTGCTGCGAGAGATCAAGGACAAGGCCGTCGTGCACGGGGACTTCACGCTGTCCTCGGGCAAGAAGGCGTCCTGGTACGTCGACCTGCGCCGGGTCACCCTGGACGGCGCCGTCGCGCCCCTCGTCGGGCGGGTGATGCTGGACGAGACCGCCGACCTGGACTACGACGCCGTCGGCGGCCTCACCCTCGGCGCCGACCCGGTCGCCACCGCGATGCTGCACGCCGCCGCCGCGCGCGGCCGCCACCTCGACGCGTTCGTCGTCCGCAAGGCCGGCAAGGCGCACGGCCTGCAGCGCCGCATCGAGGGCCCGGACGTCGCCGGACGCCGCGTCCTCGCCGTCGAGGACACCTCCACCACCGGCGGATCCGTCCTCACCGCCGTCGAGGCGCTCCGCGAGGCCGGCGCCGAGGTCGTCGCCGTCGCGACGATCCTGGAGCGCGGCGCCGCCGCCCGCATCGCCGAGGAGGGCCTGACCTACCGGCACCCCTACGCCGTCGACGACCTCGGCCTGTCCTAGGCCTTCGGGCGCACGTACCAGGTGGCGCGCACCCCCTGCGGCTTCGCCGCCTGGAGCTTGCCGTAGATGCTGACCTGGAGCGATCCGCCGTTCGTCGCGACGACGTCCAGGGTGTTCTCCTTGAACTGGAGGACCTCCCCGGTGTCGTGGACGCCCTGGGTCAGCACCCGCCCGGTGTCGGGGACGCGGACGATCACCGTGGTCGGCTGGCCGGTGACGCGGATCAGCAGTGGGACGCTCGCCGCGGGGGTCTGCACGGTGGGGGACGCGTCGGGAGAGGACGTGCTCTGGCCGCTCGGGGAGGCCGGGGCCGCCGAGGGGCTCTCCTTGTCCGGTGAGCCGGCCACCGCGTTCACCAGTGCGATGCCGCCCACCACAAGAAGCGCTAAGGCGAAGACCACGGCGATGGCCGCGATCACGATGCGTGCGAGACCTATAGGGTCCGACCGATGACGTCCCACATGGGGAGGTTAGCGATAACTGTCACTCCTGAGCGACGGACGTGACTCTTCACGGTCATTCTTATTCGGACCGTTGCCACCGCCACGCCCCTTCATGACCTCCCGGACGATCGGGATGACCGACAGGACGAGGATCACCGCGACCCCCGGCAGGATGTACTTCTCGACGTCCGGGACCTCGGAACCGAGGAAGTGGCCGAGCAGGAACAGCGCGTCCGTCCAGACCACGCCGCCGATCACGTTCCAGAGGAAGAACTTGCGGGCGTCCATGCCCAGCATCCCCGCCAGCGGGTTCAGGAACGTCCGGACGATCGGGATGAACCGGGCCAGCAGCACCGCGCGGGCCGGCCCGAACCGGTTGAAGTAGTACTCCGCCTTGTCGACCCACTCCCGCCGGAACAGCCTGGAGTCGGGCCTGTCGAACAGGCGGCGGCCGTAGCGGGCGCCGAGGAAGTGCCCGAGCTGGGCGCCCGCGATCGCCGCGACCGGGCCGCCCACCAGCAGCCAGGGCAGCGACAGCGACTGGAACTCCTGGCCGTTGACGGTCGAGACCGCCGTGAGGATCCCCGCCGTGAACAGCAGCGAGTCGCCCGGCAGGATGCAGCCGATCAGCAGTCCGGTCTCCGCGAAGATGATGGCGAGCACGCCGATCGTCGCGAACGTCCCGAACAGCTGCAGCCAGGCGGTCGGATGCAGCCACTCGGTGATGTCGAGGGGAATCGTCGTGAGATCCACACCGCGAGCGTACCTTTCAGCACCTCGCGATTAGGCGGAACGCGCACCCCGACGGGATACTGAGGGCGGACGGCATGCCAGACCGGAGACCGTGTGACCCGGGCCGCTCACCTGGGTAGACGGTCGTTCGTGGTGCTACCGCCCGGCCGGATGCCCGGCGGCACCCTGCGTATGAAAGGACGCTGACAATGCCCATCGCAACGCCCGAGGTCTACGCGGAGATGCTCGACAAGGCCAAGCGCGACGGCTTCGCCTTCCCCGCCATCAACGTGACGTCGAGCCAGACGCTGAACGCGGCGCTGCGCGGCTTCGCGGAGGCGGAGAGCGACGGCATCGTGCAGGTCTCCACCGGGGGCGCCGAGTACCTGTCCGGGTCCACCGTCAAGGACATGGTCGTGGGCGCCAGCGCCCTCGCCGAGTACGCGCGCGTCGTCGCCGCCAAGTACCCGGTGAACATCGCGCTGCACACCGACCACTGCCCGAAGGACAAGCTGGACGGCTTCATGCGTCCGCTGATCAAGATCTCGCAGGAGCGGGTCGCGCGCGGCGAGGAGCCGCTGTTCCAGTCGCACATGTGGGACGGCTCCGCCGTCGAGCTGCACGAGAACCTCGACATCGCCGCCGGGCTCCTGGAGGAGTGCGCGAAGGCGCGCATCATCATGGAGATGGAGATCGGCGTCGTCGGCGGCGAGGAGGACGGCGTCGCCAACGAGATCAACGAGAAGCTGTACACCACCCCCGGCGACGCGATCGCGACCGCCGAGGCCGTCGGCGTCGGCGAGAAGGGCCGCTACATCCTGGCCGCGACGTTCGGCAACGTGCACGGCGTGTACAAGCCGGGCTCGGTGAAGCTGCGTCCCGAGGTGCTCAAGGAGATCCAGGACGCCGTCGGCGCCAAGTACGGCAAGGACAAGCCGTTCGACCTGGTGTTCCACGGCGGCTCCGGCTCCAGCCTCGACGAGATCCGCGAGGCGGTGTCGTACGGCGTCGTGAAGATGAACATCGACACCGACACCCAGTACGCGTTCACCCGCCCGGTCGCCGACCACATGTTCCGCAACTACGACGGCGTCCTGAAGGTGGACGGCGAGGTCGGCAACAAGAAGCAGTACGACCCGCGCTCGTGGGGCAAGGCCGCGGAGGCCGCCATGGCCGCCCGCATCGTCGAGGCCGCCGAGAACCTCCAGTCGGCGGGCAAGAAGCTGGCTTGACCCAGGGGGGCTGTTTCTCCCAGGGGGGCGACCCCCTGGAACCCCCGTTGCGACCGACAGGCTGTTTCGCGCTCCGCTGGCGCTCCGCGCGAAA
>NZ_JBEYYT010000041.1:0-39428 GCF_040645715.1 Spirillospora sp. NPDC046719
ATGCCCGTCTTTTTGGGTTGTGGCGGGTTGAACATCACCACCTCCCCCACCTTCATCACCCCCGGTCAGTCGGCGGTTCCGGCCGCCGCGCTCCCCGCCCTTCTGCTTGTTCGGCAATGCGCCGCCCCGGCCTCCGGGGGGCGTGCGGCTTATACGTGCTCTTCGAGTTCGGGGATGCCGAGTTCCTTGCGTGCCGCCTGGAGGAACGTCTCGCGCGCGTCGCGGATGAAGTCCTCGTGCGTGCCGTCCGCCGGGCGCTCGTGCCAGAGCGCCGCGTCCAGGCGTCCGGCGTAGGCGAGCGCGGCGGTGCGCAGTTCGGGAGAGCAGACGAGGTCGAGGCACCGCTGCAGGTACCAGAAGCGATGCGTGACATCGCCGGTGTCGCTTCCCAGCGGGGCGTCCCGGAACCGGCGGTGACTCGCACGCTCCATGGCCTGCGCGGCGTCCATGAACTCCTGCAGCGCCTCTTTGCGCTCCGCTCTGAGCGCGGCGAGCCGGTCCGCTCTGGCCCGGGCCGTCGACTCCCGGCTCAGCAGCCGCTGGGTCCAGTACGAGCCGCCCGCCGCGATGACCGCTCCGACGATCACACCCGACAGGGACGCCAGGCTCGCCGCCAAGCCAGAACCGCTCATGTGCACATCCTGTACCGCGCGAGCCGCCACAGCGGTGCGAATCGGACAGCTCCCCCGGCACCCCGCCCACTTGGTGAGTGCCGGGGGCGCGCCGGTCAGTTCGGTGCCGGGGTTCTGGCGGGTTCGGTGTCGGGCCGGGCGGCCGGGGCTTCGGCGGGACGGAGCAGCGGGCCGGGGCGGAGCAGCGCGCCGCAGAGGACGGCGCCGGTCGCGAAGATGCCCGCGCACCACCAGAACACCGTGGTGTAGCCGTGGATCGCGGCGAGCTGGAGCAGGTGCGGCGTCGGGCGCCCGTGCGGGTGGCCGGTCAGGTAGCCGGTGGTGGCGCTGGCGGCGATGGTGTTGAGCAGCGCGGTGCCGATCGAGCCGCCGAGCTGCTGCCCGGTGTTGATGCTCGCCGACGCCACCCCCGCGTCCTGCGGCGCCACCCCGAAGGTGCCGGTGGCTGCCGCCATGCCGAAGATGAGGCCCATGCCGGCGCCGGTCACCATGAGCGGGCCGAGCAGCGCCGACGCGTAGTCCGAGTGCGCGCCGATCCTCGTCAGCCAGACCATCCCGGCCGTGTTGAGCAGCATGCCGGCGATGACCATCGGCCGCGGGCCGAAGCGCGGCAGCAGCCTGGTGTTGCCCAGGGTGGCCGTGCTTCCGCTGAGCACCACCATCGGCAGCATGGCGACGCCGGACCTGACGGCCGAGTACCCCAGCGTCACCTGCATGTAGTAGACGAGGAACAGGAAGACGCCGAAGGTGCCCGCGCCGCTGATCAGGACGGTGAGGTAGGCGCCGGCGCGGTTGCGGTCGAGGACGATCCGGGGCGGGAGCAGGGGTTGCGCGGTGCGGGACTGCCAGGCGGCGAAGACGAGCAGGAGCGCGCCGCCGCCCGCCAGGAACCCCCAGGTCGACGGCGTGCCCCAGCTGTGCGACGCGGCGTTGGAGAAGCCGTAGACCAGGCAGAACATGCCGCCGGACACCGCCAGGACGCCCGGGACGTCCAGCCGGCCGCCCGGCGTCCGGGGCTGCCGGGGCACCAGCAGCGCGCCGCCGGTGATCGCGACCGCGGCGAAGAGCAGGTTGACGTACATGCACCAGCGCCAGGACAGCGAGGACGTCAGCGCGCCGCCGAGCAGCAGCCCCAGGCCGCCGCCCGCCGCCGCGACCATGCCGTAGACGCCGAACGCCTTGGCGCGCTCCTTCGGGTCCTTGAACGTGGTGGCGAGCAGGGACAGGGCGGACGGTGCGAGCAGCGCGCCGAAGACCCCCTGGCAGGCGCGCGCCGTCACGAGCATCGGGAAGCCGGTCGCGGCGCCGCCGGCGGCGGAGGCGGCCGCGAAGCCGACGAGCCCGGTGAGGAAGGTCGCCTTGCGGCCGACCAGGTCGGCGAGACGGCCGCAGAACAGCAGCAGGCTGCCGAACGACAGCGCGTACGCGGTCACGACCCACTGCCGGTCGGCGGTCGTGAAGCCGAGGGCGCGCTGCGCGGACGGCAGCGCGAGGTTCATGACGGTCAGGTCGAGGACGACCATGAGCTGGGCGGCGGCGATGACGGCGAGGATCAGCCACCGTCTCGGGTCCCGGCCGGCCGTGCCCGCCGGGTCGGCCGGGCCGGAGGCCGGGGCCGCACTGGGTGTCGCCACGATGATCTCCTTGTCGCGTCGGGCGGGTCGGGGCGCCGGCGGCGGTCGCCGCACGCCGCCGGGTCTCCCGCCGCGGATCGGTGTCACCGGTCCGACGAGGCGGCCCCCCGGAATGTCAGGCGGCGGCGGGACCTCACATTCCGGTGCGGTATCCCGTCGGAGAGGTGAGGGCGGATCCGACGCAGGGAGCCTCTGGGACCATGACCGACCATTCGCGGCACGACGACGCGGGCCTGAGCGCGATCATCAGCGAGCGGCGCCGGCTGATCAATCTCGCCTACCGGCTGCTCGGCTCCCTGTCCGAGGCCGAGGACATCGTTCAGGAGACCTACGCCCGCTGGTACGCGATGTCGCGGGCGCAGCAGGACGCCATCGAGTCCCCCGGAGCGTGGCTGTCGAAGGTCGCCGGACGCATCTGCCTGGACATGCTCGGCTCGGCGCGCGCGCGGCGGGAGCGCTATGTGGGCGAGTGGATCCCCGAACCGGTGCCGGAGCCCGGGCAGTGGGTCAGCGGCCGCGTGGGCACCGCCCCGCCGGACCCTGCCGACCGGATCACCCTCGACGAGTCGGTCAGCATGGCCTTCCTCGTCGTGCTCGACGCGATGACCCCGGCCGAACGCGTCGCGCTCGTCCTGCACGACGTGTTCCGATACCCGTTCGCGGAGATCGCGGAGATCACCGGGCGCACCCCGGCGGCGTGCCGCCAGCTGGCGTCCTCGGCCCGCCGCCGCATCCGCGACGCCGCGCCGCCCGCGGCTCCGGCGGCCCGGCAGGCCGGGATCGTCCGGGACTTCAAGGAGGCGCTGGAGGCCGGCGACGTCGGCGCGCTCGTCGGCCTCCTCGATCCCGGCGCCACCTTCACCGCCGACGGCGGCGGCCTGGTCAGCGCCACGCTGCACCCGATCGAGGGCGGCGAGCGGATCGCGCGCTACTGCGCCGGCCTCGCCGTCCGGTCCCAGGGCCTGACGCGGCTCCTGGAACGCACCGTCAACGGCCAGCCCGGCCTGGTCGCCCAGTACGGAGGCGTCACCTCGACGGTCTACGCGTTCGAGATCGCGGACGGCCGGATCAAGCACATCTGGGCGGTGCGGAACCCCGAGAAGCTCCGGTCCTGGGGCGTGGACTGAGACGTCCGGCGTTGCCCGGCCCCGGCGGACGAGCGGAAATGCGCGTGCCGGCCGTGCTCGTCCCCCGTGCGAGCTACCTGGGAATGTCCACCGCGCGGTGACGTTTCCGAACGGGCCGATTCCATAGCGTTCTCTGCGTGAGCGCGGCACTCCCCGCCGCGAAATCCCAGGCAATGGCAATTTCGCCGCGCCGCCGATTTCTTTCGCTGGAGGACAGGATGATTCGCAAGCTCAGGACGTTCGCCGTGGCCGCTCTCTGCTGCGCGGTGGCTGGTGCGGGGCTGACCGGATGCGATGACGACTCGGGCTCCTTCCCGTTCATGAACGCGCACAAGGCAGCCACCTTCGTCGGGACGAAGAAGATCGAGGTCGCGGGGAAGAAGGTGAACGTGTCCTGCTCGGGCAAGCGGGCGGACGGCGGGCCGGTCGTCGTCCTGCTGCACGGCGGCGGCGACGGGCTGGACAAGATGGCCGCGTTCCAGAAGACGATCGCCAAGAAGAACCGGGTCTGCTCCTACGACCGGCTCGGCGCGGGCGCCAGCGACAAGCCGGACGGACCGCAGAGCTTCGGCAGCACCGGGAAGGTCCTCACCGGGGTCCTCGACAAGCTCGCCGGGGACGCTCCGGTCGTCCTGGCCGGGCACTCGATGGGCGGGCTGATCGCCGCCCGGTACGCCCCCGACCACCGGGGCCGGGTGAAGGGCGTGGTCCTCATGGACGCGACGCCGCCGTCCATGCTCGCCGACCTGACGGCGGCGATCCCCGCGTCCGCGCAGGGCCCCGCGGCCGAGCTGCGCGCGCAGAACCTCGCGGTCTTCAAGGGGGAGAACCCGGAGCGGCTCGCCATGCCGGACGGGAAGGTCCGTTCCGCCGGGAACATGCCGGTGGAGGTGATCAAGCACGGGAAGCCGTACCTAGCGGCCGTCCCGGGGTCCGGCCCGCGTCTGGAGCGGTCCTGGACGGCGGGCGAGCGCAAGTGGCTCGCGCTGTCCGGCCGCAGCAGGTTCACGGTCGCGGAGAAGAGCGGCCACTACATCTACCTGGAGCAGCCCGAGGTCGCCGTCCGGGCCGTCGAGCGCGTCGCCGCGCAGGCCGCGAGCTGAAGCCCCGCGAGGCGGCGTCCCCGGCCCGTCCCGGCAGCGTCTTGGCCGCGTCCGGCTGCGTCCTGGTGGCGTCCTGACCGAGCCCCGGCCGCGCCGCGTCCTCGCGTGGCATCCCCGCACTGTTCACGACAGGTGAGCAGGCGGGGATGCTCGTTTTCCGGGCAATGTCCCGCCCGCCCGGCGGGAACCGCCCAATGCGCCGCGCCCGCCATTCGGGCGCCGGCCCGGAAAGGCTTGTCCCCCGTGCGAGCTACTCGGGAATGTCCACCGCGCGGTGACGTTTCCGAACGGGCCGATTCCATAGCGTTCTTCCATCGCCGCGGTGCTCGGGCCGCGGATCCCCCCGAAGGAGTCGGAATGCGTTTGGTGAAGCAGCTGGTGGCCGTCGCGGTGGTCGCCTTCGTCGGAGGTCAGGCGGCCGCCGCGGTGAAGGGGAACGATCTCCTCACCCTCCTGGTGGGGATGGCGACGGCCGTCCTGGCGCCGATCGTGTACGCCTGGGTGGTGCGGCGGACGGAGCACCGCGAGCCGGCGGAGATCGCGAGGAAGGGCGCCGGCGCCGCCGTCGCGCGCGGCATGCTCATCGGCTTCGCGATGTTCGCGTCCGTCATCGTGAACATCGCGTTCCTCGGCGACTACCGGGTCGACGGCTTCGGCTCGGTCGCGGGCGCGGTCGGGCTGTTCGGCTTCATGGCCGCCGCGGCGGTGACGGAGGAACTGCTGTTCCGGGGGGTGCTGTTCCGGATCGTCGAGGGACGCATCGGGACGTGGGCGGCGCTGGCGCTGACCGGCCTGCTGTTCGGGCTCTCGCACCTCACCAACGCGCACGCCACCCTGTGGGGCGCGCTCGCCATCGCGGTGGAGGCCGGGGGCATGCTGGCCGCCGCGTACGCCGCGACCCGCAACCTGTGGGTGCCGATCGGGCTGCACTTCGCGTGGAACTTCGCCGAGTCGGGCATCTTCGGCACCGAGGTGTCGGGCAACGGCTCGAACAAGGGGCTGCTGGACGGTGCGATGTCGGGCCCGTCGCTGATCACCGGCGGCGAGTTCGGCCCGGAGGCGAGCCTGTACTCGGTCGGGGCCGGGGTGGCGGTGATGGTCGCGTTCATGTGGCTGGCCCGCCGGCGCGGCCACGTCCTGCCCGCCCGCCGGCGGGGCGCCGGAGCCGCCGGGAGCGCCGCCGCCCAGCCGGTCGCGAACGCTACGCTCTCCCGGTGATCGGACTTCGGCGGCTTCCGGCGATGGATCTCGGACGGTTCCCGGACGCGTGGCGGCGGTTCGACGTCACGGTCCGGGACCTCCCGTTGGCTCTGCTGCTGGTCGCCATGTCGTTCGTCCCGGCCTTCCACGGCGCGGGGACGCGGATCGGCGAGATGGCGACCCGGCCGTTCGACGCGCTCGCGGCCCTCGTCGTCCTCCTGGAGTGCCTCCCGCTGGCGGTGCGGCGGCGGTGGCCCGGGGTGTGCCTCGTGCTGGTGTCGCTCGGGTTCGCCGCCGACCAGATGCGCGGATACCACCTGGTCGCGGGCACCGCGCTGCCCTTCGCGCTGCTGAGCGCGGGCGCCTACCTGGAGCGCCACCGGCGCGTCTCCATGGCCGCCGGGTCGGTCCTGTACGTGGGGTTCGCGGTCGCGCTCAACCGGGTGGGCGCGAACGAGCGGGCCGACGAGTACGTGACGTTCTACCTCGCGCTCGCCCTGATCTGGGGGGTCGGGGCGTGGCTGCGTTCGACGCGGGCCGCCGAGGCCGAGCGCCGGCTCCGCGTCGCCGAGGCCACCCGGACCGCCGAGCGCACCCGCATCGCCCGCGAGCTCCACGACGTGGTGACCCACCACGTGACGGCGATGGTGGTGCAGGCGGAGGCGGCGCGCTACCTGGTCGCGGCGCCCGACCGGCTGGACGAGACGCTGAGCACGGTCACCGACACCGGCCGGCGCGCCATCACCGATCTGCGGCACCTGCTCGACCTGCTCAACCCCGACCACGGCACGGGGGACGGGAACGGCGACGGCGGCCCGGGCAGGGCGCCGTCCGCGGGCGACCTGGACGCGCTGGTGGAGCAGACGCGGCGGGCCGGGCAGCCGGTGGAGTTCACGCGGGTGGGCGAGGCGGCGGTGGCGGCGGGCAGCGCCGAGTCGGTCGCCTACCGGGTGGTGCAGGAAGCCCTGACGAACGTGTTGAAGTACGCCCACGGGAGCCGCGCCGCGGTCCAGGTGCGTTACGGCGAGAAGGAGATCACGGTGGAGGTCGGCAACGATGGCTCGGGGTCGCGGGCCGCGGCCGTCGGCGGCGGCGGGCGGGGCCTGACCGGCCTGAGCGAGCGGGTGGCGGCGCTGGGCGGGGAGTTCAGCGCGGACCCCCGGCCCGGCGGCGGGTTCGTGGTGCGGGCCCGCATCCCGTCGGGGAGCGCGTCGTGACCGCGCCGGTCCGGGTCCTGGTCTGCGACGACCAGGCGCTGATCCGCACCGGGTTCGCGACGATCATCGACGCCCAGCCGGACCTGGAGGTCGTGGGTGAGTGCGGGGACGGGCGCGCCGCGGTCGACCTCGCCCGCCGGCTGAACCCCGACATGGTGGTGATGGACGTCCGGATGCCGGTGCTCGACGGCATCGAGGCGACCCGCCTGCTCGCCGGCGCCGGGGTGGAGCATCCCGTGAAGGTGCTGGTGGTGACGACGTTCAACCTGGACGAGTACGTCTACGAGGCGCTGCGGGCGGGAGCGAGCGGGTTCCTGCTCAAGGACGCGCCGCCGGCGCAGCTGCTGCAGGGCATCCGCACCGTCGCGTCCGGTGCGGCGCTGCTGGCCCCCGAGGTGACGCGGCAGCTCGTCGGCAAGTACGCGGAGCGGATCCGGCCCGCGCCGGGCGCGGCGGAGGGCACCGCGCTGGCGCCGCGCGAGCTGGAGGTGCTGCGGCTGATCGCCAACGGGCTGTCCAACAGCGAGATCGCCGCGACGCTGGTGATCAGCCAGGAGACCGTCAAGACCTACGTGTCGCGCATCCTCACCAAGCTGGACCTGCGCGACCGTGTTCAGGCGGTCGTCTACGCCTACCGCAACGGGCTGGTCACCTGAGCCTCCGCGCACCGGCCGCGCCCGGCCCCGGAGCGCTGCCGGTGCTCCGGGCGCCTGCCGCGCTCCGAGCGGCGGCTGTGCTCCGGGCGCCGGACGCACCGGTTGGGGACAGCCGGCGCACAGGGGTGTGAACAGAGATATCCACAGGATGTGGATTGCTCGGCGCCGGGGCACGAGAACCGCTTGTGGCCAGGGAAGACACGGATATCCCCAGGAAGCGGGGGTGGGGACGAGCGGTGGACGGCGGTGGGTACGGCGGCCGCCCCCGGGCTGGGGACGGCGTTATCCACAGGCGTCACGCGTCGGCGTGGAACTCGTGGACGACCTCGATCGGGCCGACGATGTGCGCGTTGAACTCCTCCAGCTCCTCCGCCGGGACCCACAGCTCCAGGATCGTCCGGCCGCCCACCTGGCGGACCGGGTAGCGGTCGGCGAAGGCGGCGTCGACCTCGAACCTCGTCACGTAGCCGGAGCCGTGCGCGGGCACGTTCCAGTCCCGGGCGATCTTGATCGCGTACTCCTCGTTGAGCACCGGGTAGAAGATCGGCTGGTCCGGGAGGCGCGGGGGCCACGCGTGCCAGTCCGCGGCGCGCAGCAGGTCCAGCTCGGCCGGGCCGACGGGTCGCCAGAGGGTGAGGGTGGTCATCCGCAGAGTCTGCCCGCGCGGGCGGCCCGGCGGCCATTCACTTCTCGGGGCGCACGCACCGGCGGCCCGAGGGCGTTTCCCTTCGGCGACGGCCGTGCCGGCGGGTCGCCTGACCGATCTCTCCGGGGTGCCGGCGGGTCGCCTGACGGATCTGTCCGGATCGTCGCACCGCTCTGACCTGCGGACGGGCTCCGGCTGTCCACAGGCGGCCGGTCGGGTGGCGGCTGGGGACGTGGTTGGGGATTCTTGGTGGGCGGAGCCGTCCACCGGTCGCGGGCACCTGTGGAGGGCGGTCGCCCACAGGCTGTGAACGGGCTGTGTGCGGCGGGCCGGTGAGAGCCGTCTCGCCCCTGGTCAGCGGGTTATCCACGACGGGGACAACGGTCCTGCGCATTGGGGACCGGGTGGGGAAGAATGGTGGACGGCGCGTCTCGGCGGTCGTGCCCAGGGTGTGCACGGGAGTTATCCACAGGTTGTGGAAACTGTGCATGACCGGGGGACGGTGTGGACGGGGCGGCGCAGCGCCCGCCGGTGCCGATCGGATGTTCGAAAGGCCCTGCCGCCTGGGGATTCCGCTGTGGAGCCGGCTTCGGGAACGCCTGCTCGCAGGGGTCGGAGGATGTGCGAAACGTTGCCCCCAGCCTGTGGACGACGGGCCTCACAGGTCCTTGGCCAGGGGATGGCGGGGTTGGTAGATCGGCAACTCGCCGCCGCTCGGCAGCCTGATCGCGGCGAGCAGTCCCCAGCCCCGGTCGCGGATCGGCACGTCCACCTGGACGCCGCGCTCGGCGAGGTCGTCGAGGGTGGCGTGGATGTCGTCGCACATCAGATAGAACTCGTGCCGGGGCGCGCCCTCGGTCGGATGGGCGGCGAGCTCGGCGGGCGGCAGCTTGAAGATCAGCCAGCCGTCGCCGGCGTCGACGTCCGGGAGGCCGAGCACGTCCCGGAGGAACGCGCGGTCGGCGTCGGCGTCGCGGCTGTAGATGATGACGTGCGCACCGTTGATCATGGGTCCCCCTCCAGGGGCGTCCTACCCGCGCGGGTCGCGGTCATTTCGGATGCTCTGGACATGCTCGGCGGGCTGCGCCTTAATGGCGGGATGGAGCGGGGACCGGTCGCCGCGACGCCGCGCGGGCGTCCGCCGCGGCCTGCCCGACGGCGCCCCGGACGGCGCCGAGGGCGGCGCCGCGAAGGGGCCACGACCTGCGAACATTTGTTCGAGCGCGTGCTAGGCTCCCGGACTCATGGGGCACCTTCTGAACGAGCCGGTCCGCGCCGAGCACGACCCCGCGGGACGACTCACCGCGTACGAGTGGCGGGGGTCGCGCTACGCCGTCGAGAAGGTCCTGAAGACCTACGGAACGCCCCAGGACGGCCGCGTCTACCGGGTCCGCGTCGTCGGCGCGGAGGGCGTGGCCGTCGCGGAGCTCGGCCGTGACCGGGACCGCTGGCGGCTCCGGCACGTCTTCTCCGCCTGACGTCCCCGGCGGGCTGGGCGCGGGCGGTTCGAGCCACGCGGCCGGCTCCGGCGGCGCGGGCGCGGGCGGCTCCGGCGGCGCGGGCGGCTCGGTGCGGCGTCCGGACCGGGCGGTGTGGACGCGCGTGGACGGCATCCAAGGTGCCTCGCTCGACCTCCTCAACGCGCGCATTGGCCGACGCCACTACGCGCCGCACGCCCACGACGAGTACGCGATCGGCGTGTGCGTCGACGGCCTGGAGACCATGCGGTACCGCGGTGAGCGGCTGTACTCCGCCGCCGGCAGCCTCGTGGTGATCGAGCCGGGCGAGGCGCACACGGGCGGCCCCGCCGACCAGGACGGCTTCGCCTACCTGTGCCTTTACCCGACCGCCGAGCTGGTGGGGGCGGCGTCGGGCTGGGACGGCGGGCTCCCGCACTTCCGCGAGCCGATCGTCGACGATCCCGGGCTGGCCGGCCGGCTGCGGCTCGCGCACCGGTCGCTGCGGCTGGGCGACGACCCGCTGGAGGGCGAGAGCCGGCTGCTAGAGGTGCTCAGTGCGCTCGTCCGGCGGCATGCCGTGCGGGTCCCGCCGGGCGGCGGCGGCCCGCGCGGCGCGTCCGGGATCGCCCGTGCCGTCGCGGCACGCCTGTCGGACGAGCTGGTGGGGCCGCCCACCCTGGCGGAGGTGGCGGCCGACCTCGGCCTGTCCCGGTACCAGTTGCTGCGCGCCTTCCGCGACTCGATGGGGATGCCGCCGTACGCATGGCTCGCACAGCATCGGGTGGCGCGCGCGCGGACGCTGCTCGACGCGGGACATAGGCCGGCCGAGGCGGCGTCGCTCGTCGGGTTCGCCGACCAGGCGCACCTCACCCGCTGGTTCCGCCGCGTCCTCGGCGTGACGCCCGGCGCGTACCGCAACAGCGTTCAAGACCGCGCCCGCCGCCGCCCCGCATCCTGAACCGGTGCCCGGCGGTGGTGGCCGGGCGCCGATCCGGAACGGAGGACGTGGTGAGTCGCCGCGGCTGGTTGCTGTTCGCACTGATGAGCGTGCTGTGGGGGATCCCCTACCTGATGATCAAGGTGGCGGTCGGGGGCGTGTCGGTGCCCGTGCTGGTGTTCGCGCGGACCGCCCTCGGCGCGCTCGTGCTGGTGCCGCTCGCCGCCCGGTCCGGCGGGCTGGCGCCCGTCCGCCGGCACTGGCGGCCGCTGCTGGCGTTCACCGCCATGGAGATCCTCGGCCCGTGGGCGCTGCTGTCGGACGCCGAGCACCGGCTGACCAGCTCGATGACCGGCCTGCTGATCGCCGCGGTGCCGATCATCGGGGTGGTGCTGGCGCGGCTGGCCGGCGACGCCGAGCGGCTGGGGCCGGTCCGGTGGGCGGGGCTGCTGGTCGGCCTCGCGGGCGTCGGTGTGCTGGCCGGGCCGCATCTCGGCGGCGGCAGCGCGTGGGCGATCGGCGAGGTCATGCTGGTCGCGGTCGGGTACTCGGTCGCGCCGATGATCGCGACGCGCCGGCTGCAGGACCTGCCGAGCCTGCACATGGCCGCGGGGTCGCTGACGATCGCCGCCGTCGTGTACGCGATCCCGGCGGCGCTGACCTGGCCGGACGCGGTGCCGCGCGGCCGCGTGCTGGCCGCGCTCGGCGGTCTCGGCCTGGTCTGCACCGCGCTGGCGTTCATGGTGTTCTTCGAGCTCATCCGGGAGGCGGGCACGTCGCGGGCGATGGTGTTCACCTACGTGAACCCGGCGGTGGCGGTCGTCGCGGGCGTGCTGCTGCTCGGCGAGCCGCTCACCGGGACGATCATCGCCTCGTTCGCGCTGATCCTCGGCGGCTCGGTGCTCGCGACCGTCCGCCGCGAACCGTCCACAGCGGCACCGTCCACCGCGGAGCCGTCCGCGGCGGGCGTGCCCGCCGCGGACGCGGGTGTCGCGGATGTGGGTGTCGCGGACGTGCCGGTCAGCGAAGAGTCACGATGAACTTCCCGGGCCGGGCGACGTTGCCCGCCGCGTCGATCGCCCGGTACTCGACGGTGTGCCGGCCCTTGGGGAGCCTGCCGTAGGTCAGCGAGTCGATCACGGTGCCGTTCTCGGAGAACCGCCACGGCGCGGACGAGTCGGTCGGCCAGCCGAAGTAGTTGAACCAGCCGTCGCCGTCCACGCGGAACTCGGAGACGACCACGCCCGCCCGGTCGTCCGCGCCGGTCAGCTTCATGGTGAACGGACCGTCGAAGACGTACTCCGGTGTACGACCGGGCTGGGGACGCGCCTGCGCGGCCTCCGACAGCTGGAACTTCACCGTCGGACGCTGCGCGTCGACCGTCCACGTAAGGGACTTGGAGCCGACCCTGGCGACGAGCGTGTGCGTGCCGCTGCGAAGGTGCAAGCTCCCTAGCGCGATGTCGCGTTCGCTACCGGGCACGCGCCGTCCGTCGAGTTCCCAGCGGACGACAGGGGCGCTCCTAGCGGGGTGGGTCGTTTCCGCGTACACGACCGATTCGGCACCCACGGCCTTGTCGGTGGGTGTGGACGAGGTGAAGTCGACGGGCACGTTGTCGGGAGGCGTCGTCAGCGCCGTGTCGACGGTCCAGGTGCGGACCTGAGTGAGCGCCGAGGACGCTCGTACGGCCGGGTCCCGCACGAAGCCGGTCGGGTCGGTGACGGTCGCCGTGACGGTGTGCGTGCCCTTCTCCAGGTGAAGGCGCTTGAGGTCGAGGTTCGGCGACTTCCCTACGACCTTGCCATCGGCCGTCCACGTCACCGACAGCCTGTGCCCTGTCGGATGCATGGTCTCCACCCACAGGACGCGGTCCGCGCCCACAGGAGCGTCCGTGGGGGTCTGCGCCTGGACGATGTCGACCTTGCCGGAGACGCGCTGCGTCATCCGTTCCCGGGCCACCTGGTCGTAGTAGTAGCCGAGCGTCTTCATCATCGAGTGCTGGCTCGGCCTCCACACGCCCTTGCTGAAGTAGAGGCCGCCCTCGTAGCGGCCTATGACGCCCCCCGCTTCGCTGCGCTCGCCCAGCCACCGCCACCACTTCTGCTTCTCCGCCTTCATCTGGTCGACGGTGAGCAGCGTGTGATGGATGGACGCGGGCTCGGGACCGGCGTACGTACCGCCCGGCACGCCCCGCTGGTAGTAGTCGTACTCGTCGTCCAGTCCGCCTAGCGAATGCCCGAGTTCGTGCGGCGCGATGAGGGCCGACATGGCGTTCCCGCCAGAGGACGTGGCGTACGTACCACCCGCGCCCCCGTAGGTGTCGCTGTTGGCCATCGCGAGGATCTGCCGGTTGTTGGCGTTGGTCCCGGGCACCATGTCCGCGTACTTCTTCGCGGCGGCGGAGTCCATGACGAGCAGGCGCTGCAGACCGTCCTGCCTGCAGCCGCTCCAGAACGCCATGCTGAGCGGCGTCGTACGGCGCGGTGAGGACAGATCCGGGTCGCAGCTCACCCCCGACTCCGCCGACGGGATCTCGACCGCGTACACGTTGATGTAGCTGCGGTACGACTTGAACGGCTCGATCGTCCACAGGTCGTTGAGGTGCTTGTCGAGGTCGGCGCGGAACTTCGCCATGTCCGCCGTCGTATAGCCGTCGCCCATCACGACGAGGTTGAAGCGCTTGGCCGGGTCACCGGTCACCTGGACCGGCACCACCGTCGCGTCCGCCGCCTCCGCGCGCGCGGGGACCGTCGCCAGGGCCGTCACAGTGAGCGCCGCCGCGCCGATGATGGTCGTCCTACCCGTCCACATGCATGGACCTCCTCGCGTGGGCGCGCGCGGGCCACAACGGCCCGGGGAGCGGCGCGCCGGCCCCGCCGATCAAGCGGCACTGCCCGGATTATCACTCCAAGATCCGCGTTTGTCGCCCATGCGCGTCCGGCGCCGTCAGCGTTTGCCGCGCTGCCCCTCCGCCAGGCCCTCCGAGATCCGCCGGCCGCCCGCGCGCCGCTGCACCGCCGCCGACAGCACCGGCGCGACGCCGCCCAGCCGGGCGCCGAGCCGCAGCGCGAGCGGCGCCACGTCCACCTCGGCGGTGTTCCGCTCGACCGCCCGCACCGTCGCCCTCGCGACGTCCTGCGGCGTCCGCGTGCCGACGCCCCGCGGCAGCGTGACGCCCGCGTCCGCGAACATCCCGGCATCCCGGATGAACCCCGGGAAGACGGTCGACACGCCGACGCCGTGGGGCCGCATGTCCTCCCGCAACGCCAGGGCGAATCCCCGCATGCCGAACTTCGTCGCGTTGTAGAGCGACGCGTGGCCGGACGCCGTCTTCCCGGACAGCGACGCGATGAACACCAGGTGCCCGCGGCCACGATCGGCCATCCGCTCGCCCGCGAACTTCGCCATCACGATCGGCGCGCGCAGGTTCACGTCCAGGACCCGGTCGACCTGCTCCACCGTGTAGTCCGCCAGCAGCCCCGACGCGGGCAGCGCCGCGTTCGCGACCAGCACGTCCACCGGGCCCGCCTCGTCCAGCAGCCGCTCCACGTCGGCGCGGTCGGCGAGGTCGGCGACCACCGCCCGGCCGCCGAGCCGCTCGGCCAGCGGCTCCAGCACGTCGCCCCGCCGCCCGCTCAGCACCACCGTCGCGCCGCGCCCGGCGAACCCCTCCGCCAGCGCCCGTCCGATCCCGCCCGTCGCCCCGGTCACCAGGACGTTCGCTCCGCGCAGCTCCATGGCCGCGATGATGGCCGATCAGAACCCGATCCGCCACAGCAGCAGGATGATCGACGACAGCGCCAGCCCCACCGCGCCGAGCCGCACGTCGCCCACCACGATCAGCAGGGCGCACCCCACGGCCGTCACCGCCGCCGCCAGCACCAGCCCGCGGCCCCCCGACGCCTCCTTCTCCGGCGGACCGGGGTCGAGCTCGCGTTCCCAGCGCCGGAAGTCGTCCTCAGCCATCGGCACTCCCGAGGGTCGTCCCCCGGATTATGCGGCCGTCCGCCCTGTTCGGCGAGAGGCGGCGGACGGAAAAGCGGCGGCACCCGGGATTGGACGATCGGTCCGATACCGGCGAGTGGGTGCGGACCGCCCGGGATCGGTTGCTAGGCTGCGGAGAGCCTGGGGGAGCAGACACTGATCCGTATCTTTCCCCGGGTTCGGACTCATAGTCGAGGTGAAGGGGTCCCCACCGTGAAGAAGCTGCTGATTCTCGCCGTCGTCGCCCTCGGTGGCTTCGCTGTCTGGCGCCGCCTCCAGCAGGACCGCGCCGAGCTGGACCTGTGGACCGAGGCCACGTCGTCCGACAGCTGAGACGCCGGCGACACCGGGCCCCGGCGTGAGCGGCGCAGAGCCGATCTCCATCGCCTGCATCGATCTCGCCGGGACCACCGTCGCGGACGGCGGCACCGTCGAGACCGCCTTCGCCGAGGCGATCGCCGCCCTGGGGATCGTCTCCGGCACGGCGGCCCACGACCGCGCCATGGCGCGCGTCCGCGAGTCACGCGGCGGCTCGAAGATCGAGATCTTCCGCTCGCTGTTCGACGAGCCCCGCGCCCAGGCCGCGCACCTGGCCTTCGAGCGGTCCTATGACCAGCTCGTCGACCGGCACGGCCTGCGACCCGTGCCCGGCGCCGAACGCGCTCTCGAGCGCATCCGCGGCGCCGGGGTACGCGTATGCCTGCTCACCGGGTTCGGCCGCCGCACCCAGGCCCGCGTCCTCGACGCGCTCGGCTGGTGGGACCGCGTCGACCTCACCCTGTGCCCCGAGGACGCCGGCCGCGGCCGCCCGTGGCCCGACCTCGTCCTCACCGCCGCCCTCCGGCTCGGCGCCGACGACGTCCGGCACATCGCCGTCTGCGGCGACACCGCCAACGACATGCTGACCGGCCGCCGCTCCGGCGCGTCCATCGTCGCGGGCGTCCTCACCGGCGCCCACGACCGCGACCGCCTCCTCGCCGCCGGCGCCACCCACGTCCTGCCCAGCGTCGCCGCCCTCCCCGCCCTCGTCCTCGATGACGCGGCGGTAGCCGACCACCGGTAAGCTTGACGCGCCCACAGGGCAACGAGGGGCCTTAGCTCAGTTGGTAGAGCACCGGCTTTGCAAGCCGGGTGTCAGGGGTTCGAATCCCCTAGGCTCCACCCACCAAGAAGCCCAGGTCAGAACCGGTCCCGATGAGGGCACAGGCTGCGTGGTACGAAGCGAACGCAGCCGCCCTTCTCGGAGATGAAGCGAGGGCGCGTGAGGCCGTGGCCCGCGCCGAGCAGTCCGCCGAGACCACGCGCGACAGCACCTCAGATCTCTCCGTGTGGTCCTTTCCGACTGAGCGCCGAGCCCTGTTCGCTCTGTCGGTAGCGACGCGGACCGGTGACCCCGATGGCGCCCTACGTGCGGCCAAGATGCTGACGCTCGATCCGGGGATGCGGCTCACGACCGTCACGCGCTATCTCGTGGACCTGGCCCGCCGTCTCGACCATCCGGGCCTCAAGACCAACTCTCTCGCCGCCCAGTTCAGGCAGCAGATCCGCGATTTCAACGCCACCGCCCTGACCGACGATGCCGACTTGGAGAGTGCATGAGTCCGCTGCCCACGCAGATGGTCAACCGCTGGCAGAACCGCCAAGAACCAGGACCAGGGCAGGGAGCCGTCTACTGGCACATCCTGGTGGGCGACCAACCCGGAGCGCGGGACATCGCGGACGCAGCGCAAGAGCGACTCGCCGACATTACCGGTCTGCACATGACCCCGGCCAAGTGGCTGCACATCACCACTCTCGTGGTCGGCTCGACCGACGAGATAACCGACGACCAGCAACAGGACATGCTCAGGACGGCGTCAAGCCTTCTCGCCGAGATCCCTTCCGTATCCGTGACGCTCGGCCGCATCCTCTATCACCCCGAGGCCGTCATCCTGGCCATTCGTCCCACCGAAGCCCTTGAACGGGTCCGGGGCGCCATCCAGTCGGCCACGCTGAAGGTGACCGGGCGCGAAGGCCATACCGAAGGCCCCGCACAATGGCTGCCGCACATGACGATCGCCTACAGCGAGACCGAACAGCCAGCACAGCCACTCATCAATGCGCTCGGCCGCGAGCTTCCCAACCGCGAGATCACGATCAACGCCGTCAGCTTGGTCGTCCAACGAGGCCCAGAACGGCTCTGGGATTGGCATCCGGTAGGTCGCGCGACCCTGCTCGGGCGCGGCTAGAACACTGCCGAATTCCGCCGTTTGAGATCAAGGGGCGTCGGCGCTCAGGTCGCTGCGCGGCCCCGCGCCTGGCCGCCCGGAGCGTGCGGCGTGGGCGCCGGTCACCGGGCGGCCGCGCCGGGCCGCGCATCGCGATGCGTCCGCCGGCCTGCCCCGACCGGCCGACACGGGGGTCGCGCCGCCGGGCACCACATGGACCGCGCACCACGCAACAACACGCTGGATCCTGATGTCAGGCAGGGCGCGGGCGAGGTGCTAACCGTACCGGGGGCCCCATAGCAAGCGAGCAAGGACAAACAGACCCACGATCAAGACCGGTGACAGCCATGCGGCTACAGGCGAACGGCGTCCAATGGTGATCAAGACCACCAGAGCGGGGGTCGCTGAGAGGCCGAGAATCAGGCCCAAGGCTTCGCCCAGGGGCACCGGAAGACAGTGAGACTGGCCATGGACTCCGGGCAAGCTGCAGTGAATCCCGTGTGGGAGCGCGACTCCACCGAACAGGACACCCCCCAGGAAGAACCAGAGTCCGCCCAGGAGCCACGCACCCGTGCCGAGCATCAGGCCGAGAACGCGAACCGAGCCGGGCCTAGCGTCCACACCACGGGTACGTCGAGTGTCGATCACCACCAGAGCCCACAGAGCCCCGACCGCAAGCACCTCGGCCAGCGTTACCCAAAACCAGAGCCGGTATCGGTAATCTGCGTCCGGCTCCGTGTTGCAGACGTTGGCTAACCAGGTCGTCGCCGTTATCGTCGCCCAGCCCGCAACGATCGAGGCCACCTGGAGCCGTGTCCCCTGCCACGCTGCCGGGTATTTGATCATGGCGAGATGTTAGACGGGATTGTCCGCCCATCCGGTGGGAACCCAACGGGAACGCCGTGCAGTTGGAGCACGTTCGTTCGTAGAACATCCCGTGCATGGGCCGGACAGCGGCCGTGACAGCAACATCAGCAGACGTCGCCATACTGATCAATTCTCGCCATGAGGTCACCACCGCGAAGCCGGCCAGGGACTCACGGTCACTTGCGGAGTGATCGCCGAGGAAGCCCAGGTCAGCGGTTCGCCAGGTCGGGCGAGGGGTTCACGATCGGTTTTGCGAGCCGGGTGTCAGGGATTCGAATCCCCTAGGCTCCACCACATGCCAGCGGCATCGACCTCTCCGGCCGGCCGCGGGTCTCCCCTCATGCTCCAGTGCGGTTACCGGTGGCTCCACTCGTCGACGACCGACTCGGTCGGCCACCAGGGCACGCAGTCTCACGGCCTGCCGGAATGCCGACCTCCCGAGGGTATGACCGGGAGGTCGGCATTGGCGTGGTTGCCGCGTCGTGCAGTGCCCAGCGCCGCTTTTGCTGCGGCGACCGGCGGCTCTACTCGGTCCGCAGCGCGGTGGCGGTTCGGGTTCGTGCCGCCCAGCCGGCCGGCGGCAGTGCCCCGAGCAGGGCGATCACGATCCCGCCGGCCAGCAGGGGGATGAGCAGCCCGGCGGTGTAGGTGTGGGACACGCTCGGCGGCAGGTGCCGGCCGATCGCGTTACCCATCGGGGTCAGCATCGCCTTCTCCACCGCGACCCCGATCGGTACCCCGATCAGCCCGGCGATCAGGCCGGTGAGTGACACCGAGGTCAGCACCATCGCCATGGTCTGCTTGGGGGTCATCCCGAGGGCTTTGAAGATCCCCAGATCACGAACCCGCTCCCGGGTGTCCTGCACGACCATGCTCAGCACCCCGAGCGCGGCGACCGCGATCAGCATCAGCGTGAGCGTGGCCACCAGGGCGCCCATGGTGATTACGATGATGTTCTTGCCCCCGTCCGAGTTCGGCTGGACCGAGGCGTTCAGCGGGGTCAGCGCGGCGGCGGCCGAGGTCGACCAGTCCGATCCGTTGACGTTCGAGGCCAGCTCGACGTTGAACTGGTCGATGTGCGGGGGCAGTCCGGCGGCGGTGAAGGTGGCCGCATCCGTCATGACCGTATAGTCGCCCGCGTTGGTGTTGAAGTTGATGCCGACGACCTTCAGCGACAGTCGCTTGTTCTGCTGCACCACGGTGATGTCGTCACCGACGTGGATCCCCACCGCCGTGGCGAGCTTGTCGCCGACCACGGCCTCGCCGGGCGCCGAGTACCAGTGGCCGGACAGCAGTTCCAGCTTCGTCCAGGACAAGTCACCGGTGATCGCGAACACCTTCGTCGGTTCGCCGCCGGACGGGCCGCCGACCATGGTCGCACCGCTCTCGCCCCAGCCGAACGCGGCCTTCGTGCCCGGGGTCTTGGCGAGCGCGGCGGCCACCTTGGCGGCGTCCAGGTACGGATGGCGCGGGTCGTTGGGGCCGTAGCGGCCCCAGGGCACGCCTACGTCGGCCGTGGGTATCACGATCTTCGACGCGACGCTGAAGCCTGAGGTGCTGGTGTCCAGGTACCTGTTGAACCCGGTCTCCAGCCCCACCGCGAACGTAGCGCTCACCACGCCGAACAGCACCGCCGCACCGACCAGTACGGCCCGGGACGGCCGGGCGAACGGCTGGGCCAGCCCCAACGACATGGCCCGGGGCAGCGGCAGCCGCGAGGCCAGACGCTGCGCCGTCCGACCGCCCCCGGCCTTGGGGGCGCGGCCGACCACCAGAGCCCGCACCGCCGGCATCCGGCCGGCCCGCAGTGCCGGGATCGAAGCCGTGACGCCGACGATCAGCAGGGTGCCCAGCGGCACCACGGCGCTGACCCACAACGGGATCGTGGCACTGGCGGCGCCGAACTGCTGGGTGGCCCCGCCCAGGACCGGCACAGCCAGGAGGTTGCCGAAAGCCGTGCCGAGCACCACGCCGACTGTCGCCGGGATCATGGCCTGCGCGGTGTAGGCGCGGGCCACCTGCGAAGGGGTGAAGCCCAACGACTTCAGAATCCCGATGCGCCGGATTCCCGCGGCCACGGACCCGCTGACCACGATCGAGATGATCAGCACCGACAGGAACAGCCCGAGGATCCCGAAGGCGACCAGGAACGGCACGTAGGCCTTGGCGTTGCCGGTCGCCTGCTGCTCCGCGGTCAGGTACGACTGTCCGCCCTCGACCGCGCCGGCCGGTGCGGCGGCGGCCACGGCCTGCTTGCCGGTGGCGATGTCGGCGGCGGTCCCGGCCTTGGCGAACCGGTAGAGCATCTGCTCGTCGGACTTGGCGCCGGCGGCGGTGAGCCGCGCGAAACCGCCGGCGGTGGCGAAGGCGGTCGCGCTGTCGGTCACCGAGCCGCCGAAGCCGACGACCTTGAACGACGGCTTGCCCGGCAGGGAGGAGAACACCACCGAACCGCCGAAGCAGACGGTGGCGTAGCGCTGCCCCGTCAGGGCGATCTCGCCCGGGCCGGCCGGCCAGCGCCCCCGGGTCAGCACGAGTTGGTCCATCCCGGAGGTGCTGCCCAGGTCGGGCCGGGTGGTGACGGTGACCGGACCGTTGTCGTGACCGGCGAGATTCTTCTTGGGGCAGTCCGTGCCGACGGTCGTGTCCAGGGCGGCGGCGATCGGGTACGGTCCGGCCGCCTCGGTGACGCCGGCGGCGTGAGCGGTGGCGGTGGCCTGCGCCGCCGTGACCTTCGACCCGTCGAACTGGACCGCCAGGTGCGCCCCGTTCCGAGCACTGAAAGCGTGCTCGAACGGGGCCTGCACGACGGCCAGCAGACCGAGGGAGAGTACTGAGGACGTCACCGCGGCGAACGTCGTCAGGGCCATGACGAGGGACTGGACCCGACGCCGGCCCACGCCGGAGCGTACGACCTTGCCCAAGGCGCTCACCGGCTCACCGCCGGCAGCAGGCGGGCCACAGCCTGGAAGAGGCGCCGGGGCATCGGCGGCTTGCGCAGCGTCATCCGACCGGTCCCGCCGGACGGGTCAGCGGCGTGCGGACGGCCGGGCTGGCACCGCCGCCGTCGTTGATGACGTCCCGCTCGACCGCGCCGTCCACCAGCTCGATCGTGCGGCGCGCGGTGCTCGCGGCCAGCCGCGCATCGTGGGTCACCAGCAAGATGGTCTGGCCCTCGCTGTTCAGGTCCAGCAGCAGCCGGCGCACGCCCTCGGCCGAGTTCGAGTCCAGCGCGCCGGTGGGCTCGTCGGCCAGCAGCAGCGCCGGCTTGTTCATCAGGGCCCTGGCCACCGCCACCCGCTGCCGTTGCCCGCCGGACAGCCGCTGCGGGTAGGCGCCGGCATGCCGGTCGATGCCCAGTGAGCCGAGCAGTTCGACGGCTCGCCGCTTCGCTTCGCCCTTGGCCATGCCGGCCAGCTGCGCCGGAACCATGACGTTGTCCAGCACGGTCAGGTCGTCGAGCAGATTGAAGAACTGGAAGATCATGCCGATCGAGGCCCGGCGGTACTTCGCCGAACCGGCCTCACCGAGCTGGTCGACGCGGGTGCCGTCGACGGTGACGCTGCCGCTGGTGGGCCTGTCCAGGCCGGCGATCAGATTCAGCAGCGTGGACTTCCCGCTGCCGGAATGGCCGAGGATCGCCACGCACTCACCGGACGCCACGGACAAGGTCACGCCGGCCAGCGCGGGCGGGCCGTCGTCGTATCTCTTCGTCGTGTCGCGAAGATCGATCAGCGGTGCATTCGTCATGTCCACGAACCTAGGAACGGACGCCATCCGTCGCGTCGGCCCGCGGATGTCACCGTTTTCACAGGCCATCGGCCCGGCGGTGTATCGGCGTACATCCCCGGGGCGACGCGCGGAGCCGACGCCGCTGAATACGATCTGCGCATGGAAGAGCTTCTCCAGCGACTCTCGACATCGAGGTGGGTGACCTGGCTGACGGCTCAGGCCGTGGTGCTGGCCACCGCCTGCTTCTACGCGCTGATGCTCGCCTGGACGATGCCGGCCTCCCGGACCGGGCTCTTCTTCGTGCTCGCCCTTCCTGTCCTGCTCGTGCGCCGTCTGCCGGCGGTGGTCTTCGCGGCGGTCCTGGGCGAAGCAGTCCTCGGCGACATCTTCGGCGCGCGGCCCTCGATCGTGTTCGTCCTGCTCGTCGCCTTGGGCGGGCACCTCGCCGTCCGGCGGCCGAAGGCTGCCGCCGTCGGTTCCGTCGCGGCCGTCGCGGCCGCGTTCGTCAACGTCACCCACACCCCCGGCGAGACCGTCAGCGACGCGACCCAGTTCGCCGGGGGGCTCGCGTTGTGCTTCGCGGTCGCGTGGGTCTTCGGAGGGGTGTATCGCAAACGCCGTGAATACCTCGAAGCCCTGGAAGAGCAGGGGGCGGCCCGCGCCGTCCTGACCGAGCGGCTGCGGATCGCCCGCGAACTGCACGACAGCGTCGCGCACAGCATCGGGATCATCACGGTGCTGTCGGGAGCGGCGGCGCGGGTCGTTGAGACCAAGCCCGAGCAGACGCGGCAGGCGCTGACCGGCATCGAGACCACCGGCCGGGAGACGCTGCTCGAGCTGCAGCGCATGCTCGGGGCGCTACGCCGCGCCGAGCCGGACGACGCCATGCAGCAGGCCGCTCCGCTGGCCCCGGCCGGCAGCCTGGCCGACGTCCCGCGGCTCGCCGAACGCACCGCCGACGCCGGGGTGCGGGTCCACGTGACCTGGCGGGGCGAGCGGCGTCCGCTGCCGCCGGAGATCGAACTGTCGGCGTTCCGGATCATCCAGGAGTCGGTGACGAACGTGGTGCGGCATTCCGGGGCGCGGACGTGCCGGGTCGCGGTCGGTTACGAGCCGAAAGGAGTGACGATCGAGGTGGTGGACGACGGGGACGACGGTCACGGCGGGCCGGGCCGCCGGAGGCTCTCCGCGGCCGGCGGGAGCGGCTTCGGCCTGCTCGGCATGCGCGAGCGGGTGACGTTGCTGTCCGGCCAGTTCAGCGCCGGCCGGCGTCCGGAGGGCGGATTCCGGGTGACGGCGAGGCTCCCGGCATGAGCGTGCGGGTGCTGCTGGTCGATGACCAGCCGCTGCTGCTGGTCGGGCTCGCGATCCTGATCGGCGACACCGACGACCTGGAGGTGGTCGGCGAGGCCGGCGACGGCCGCGAGGCGGTGCGCCTGGTGCGTGAGCTGCGTCCGGACGTCGTGGTGATGGACATCCGGATGCCGGGCATGGACGGGATCGAGGCGACCCGGCAGGTGACCGCCGAGCCGGACCCGCCCAAGGTGCTGGTACTGACGACCTTCGACGACGACGAGTACGTCTACGGCGCACTGCGCGCCGGGGCCAGCGGATTCCTGCTCAAGAGCATGGCCTTGGACGCGATCCTGGACGCGATCCGCGTGGTGGCGGCCGGCGACGCGCTGATCGCACCGAGCGTGACCCGACGGCTGATCGCGGACTTCGCCGGAACGTCCGGCCCCCCGGCCCCCGAACCGGACGCCGAGCCCGCCGCGGACTCACGTCTCATCGCGGAGATCACCGACCGGGAGCGCGAGGTGCTGGCACTGGTCGGACAGGGGCTGTCGAACACCGAGATAGCCGAGCGGCTGGTGATCAGCGCGGCGACGGCGAAGACCCATGTCGCGCGCCTGTTCGCCAAGCTCGAGGCCCGGGACCGCGTCCACCTGGCGATCATCGCCTTCGAGGCCGGACTCGCACCACGGAGACGGTAGGGCAGGACGAGAAGAACGAACGCCGACCACGAGTCCGCCGCATTCGGAGCTGCGCCGGGCCGCCATCGCGCCACCTCCGCTGGCCCCGCCCCAACCAGCCCATCGGGGGGCGCGCCGCCGCCAAGCGCGCTACTGAGACAGCCGCTCCCTGGTCTCGACGACCTTGCGCCGCTCTTCGCCCAGGCCAGCACCTCGCCATAAGCCCTCCGGGGCATGGCACACGGCAGCGATGAAGTGCCCGTTCGGGCACGCCGTACCGATCTCGAAACGCTCGGGCGGCTCAGCGGCCGCCCATGGCTCACGCCCAAGGCGGTCTCGGGGAACGGGCACCACGCAACGAGTAGGCTGCGGAGACGCCTCAGACGCTAGCCGGCCCAGAGGATGTCGATGATGCGCACGGTCTCTGCCTTGTCGTCGACGAGGAGGGTCAGCATGCCTTGGTTGTCCTTGCCGAAGAAGGCATGGCGCAGCGCCATCTGATCTGCCCGTTCCGGGACGGCATCCCACGGAGACTCCAGGAATTGGAGGAGACGTTCGAGCAGGGGGCCGTTGCGGATCTCCTCGGGCAGCCCGTTCAGCTCTTACAGCGCGCGCGCCCGTAGAAGCCGTCGAAGCGGTAGGTCACACCCGGCCTTCCCAGCCCAGCGGCGTGTACCGCACGAAGGCTTCCTCACGGCCCTGCAGGACGTCCTGGACAGCCTCTTCGTAGCCGGGACGGGTGTAGGCGATGGCTCGTAGGCGCCACTGCTGGAGCAGGGTTCGCACCTGCTTGAACCGCGCCAGGTCGTGCGCAGCGTCCAGCGCCTGGTCATACTCGGCCCGGAACTGCTCCCGGGTGTGACCGTGGGAGCGCGTCGTAGATCGCGGCCGGATCCTCACCGGGATCGTGCGGTGCGGGCGGCACCTCGGGCTGGGCGGTCATGGCCCCAACCTACCTGTGCCCGTTGCGGAACATGGGGCGGAACGGGCGGGCACCGGAGGGACGAGTCGGAGTGTCCCAGTGCAGGTCAGTGGCCCTATGGCTAGTGATCTGGGAAGCGCTCTCCGGAGCCGCGGACCGTGGCGAGTACTCTCCTGTGCGTTGGAGACCGGTCTGAGCACCCAACAGGGTCCGCGGCTCAGGGAGGGTGGGTATGGAACGGCTCCCGGATACGTCTCGGAGTGCGCAGAATCCCGTGGCCCCACCCTCCTTCCGGCCGGACATTTGCTACCAGGCGAGCAGGGACCGCATGCGTACCGGTCAGCGCATTTCGGAGCCGCCATGCGCGGATGGCAGGCGCACGGGCCAATAGCGGGCCATTAGGCAGCGTGGTCAGAGGGCAAGAGCGGTCACCCGCGGGTCGTGGCTTGTCGAGGTGAGAGGCCCGACGGGGCAGGATCACGAAGGCGTGCTCTGGCCGCGTCGGATATTGGAACCCTCCGAATACCTCGGGCATCATCCCTCGGTTGGCCGGGGCTGGGTGGGGGTTGCTTGGATGACAGCGCGGGAGAGTCGGCGCATCGCCAGGCTGAACTGATCGCGGTTCCGGTGCTGGGGTGGTGTTTCTTCCCAGGCGTCCAATATGCCGAGGAGCGGTCTCAGCTCGTCCGGTTCTTGGCATGGGTGCCAGAGCCCCAGCAGGAGGTGACCGCCGTCCTCTGCCTTGAGCGTTCCGGCCTCGATCTGGAGGGCGAGGTCTCGGGCGGTGATCCAGCCTGCTCGGTGGATGTTCAAAGGGTCGAGTACGAGGTCGCTCAAGAGTCGCCGGACGAGGGGGCGGCCTTCGTGGAGGGTGAGCCGGGTCGGTGATTCGCAGGCGAGGGCGATCACGCTTGGGGTCTCGATTCCGGCGACGAGGAGGTCGCAGGCGATCCGGACGGGCTCGCCGGGAAACAGTCTGGCCAGGAAGAGATCGGAGATGTCCTGGTCGAGGACGGCAGCGGCGTGGAGACGATCGAGACGTTGCCACAAGCCGGCAGGTAGATCCATGAGGACGGCCTCGATTCCGGGCTGGGCAGTGGCCGGACCTCGACCGGCCGACCGGCTCGTATTCGTCGTACACGGCCACGCAGCAAGTCTCTGAGACGAAGCCACTGCAAGCATCTTCATTTGACGTCAGCGAGGTGTGTCACTGCTGGTCAGTGGCTTGCTAGGCCGGGTGGGGCCAGGACGGGTGCGCTCGGCTGTCGGGGGCGGTCGATATTCCGTCGCGCGTGGGCTGTGCTCTTCGGATACTGATCAGCATGGATGTGAGAGCGCATGCGGATCAGTGGTTGGCAGGTTGGGAAGCTCGTGATCTGGACCGGGTCATGGCGTGCTATTCGGATGACGTCGACTTCGCGGCGTCAACGGTCGTGACACGTTGGGAACGACCGGACGGCCGGTTGCGGGGCAAGGCGGAGTTGCGTCGCCACTTCGAGCGAGGCTTGGAGCTTGCGCCGGATCTGCGGTTCACTGAAGAGGCGTTCCTGACCAACCCCGGCGGCTACGCCCTGTTGTACCGGCGCGAGAACGGCAACCGTGCGCTGGACGTGGTCGAGCTGGACCAGCACGGGCGGGCTGCACGAGTACGAGCGTTCTACGAGCAGGAACAGCGGTAAGCGTGACGAGCTTTCCCGCCGCTGGTATGTGGCCCTGAGAGGAGCGTCACGGGCCCGCATGCGTCCTGCCATGGGGCCAGCCGTTATCCGGGTTTGCTCGTCTGGGGACGCTGTTCGCGCCGACGTGTGAACGTCCATCTGAGGTGGCCGAAGAGTCCGGCGCCGACCCAGAGCACGCCCGGACCTGCGGTCGGCTCCTCCCACCAGAGCGTCCTGCCGAGGGTCAAAACCAGCCCTGCCACTAGGGTGAAGGCCGATATCACGGCAGCGGTGCGAGTGGCGGCGAAGGACTTCCCGCGGAGACGGCCCTCAGAGTCGTACAGCAAACGGTCATCAAGGCGCATGAGCGCGTTCCACACCCGTACCACGCCTGCCTCCTGGGCCGGGACCCGCGATATGCCCGTGAGCGTCCCACGTAGCGTAGACCCCTCTGGATGAGTGGAAAAGCCTGCCTCGGGCGGTCTTGCATTGCGCGGCACCCGGTGGAGTGGTGGGCCTTTGACGGGCAGGAGTGGCCGTACGTGGTGTTGGTACCTCCTGTTCTCGAAGGTGGACCGCAAGGTGACCCCTTTATGCGCGCCGTTGTCAGACGGCTGCCGGGAGATGAGTAGAGGTCTGGAGAAATGGGGGTGGCCCGTGCTTGGGGGCACGGGCCGGAGGGGGATTCGGGGTCAGTTCTTGCCCCAGAGGTAGGTGGCGGCGGCCATGGCCAGGAGGCTGATCCAGCTGGACACGGCGCGGACGGTGTTCCAGGCGGTCCAGCGGCCGGAGTAGTCCTGCCAGATCTTGGCCGCATCGGCGGCGTGCTTAGGGATGTGCACGCCGTCCAGGTCGTTGTTCATGGGGATGTTGACGGCGAAGCTGGGGAAGAGGGCGCCGAGGACGTAGACGGCGGCCGCGGCCAGGAACAGGATGCCTGCGGCCTTCTGGTTCATCGTCATCAGCAGGACGCCGGCGACGGCCGCGAACACGGGCAGCAGCATGAACATGCCGACGAACAGCGGGTTCTGGATGCGCTGGTTGATGGTCTGCATGGCGTCGATCGCCGAGGCGGGCTTCGCGCCGTTCAGACCCGGCATGACGCCGGTGGAGAAGCCGAAGAAGGTGCCGGCCATTCCGGCGGCCATGATGATCGAAAGGGTGGCCGAGGCGGCCGCGAAAGAGAACTTCATCAGGTCGTCCGATCGTGGGGTTCCGTGGTGCTCTCGAGTCAACCGGTCGGCGTTCCGGTTCGACATCGTTGAGAAGCTCGACCCCATATGCGAGCGTCCACGCAATCGGACTCTTCGGCCATGGTGGGCTGTAGGGCGGTGTCCTCGCATTGGTGACCGCGCGGTTGGACGGTCGCGTGCGGAGCGCTTGCAGCCGCGGCTCAGTTGTCCCTGGCCGCGGCGGCGTGCTTAGGGGGCGGGGACGACGGTGGGGTGGGGCTGGCCGGCGGGGACGAGGAGGAAGACCTTCGGGGCGAGGCGGTCCATGTCGCCGCCGCGGCCGAAGACGAGACCGGCGGCGAAGTCGATGAACTGCTTCGCCACGTCGTCGGTCAGGGCCGTCAGGTCCATGACGACGGGGACGCGTTTGTTGCGGAAGAAGTGCCCGACGTGGAGCGCCTCGTTGTAGTCGCGGGGGCGCAGTGTCTTCACCATCACCCTGCCAGTCTTCCGAAGCTCCGTGCGGCGTCAAGCGGACAACCGAGGGTTGTGGGACGGGTCGGGCGGTTGTTTGTGGGCGCGGTGGCAGCGGGTGTTGGATCGGCGGCGGACAAGGGGGGCGCGGTGCTCGGACGGGATTTCGCGTGGCTGTGGCGTGCGTACGCGGTCAGCACGCTGGGGACGTGGCTGGCGCTGGACGCGTTCCCGCTGATCGCGGTGCTGGCGCTGCACGTGGGGCCCGCGCAGGTGTCGATGATCGCCGCGACGAGCGGGACGGCGGCGGCGCTGCTCGCGGTGCCGCTGGGGCCGTGGATCGAGTTCCAGTACAAGCGGCGGTTGATGGTCCGGGCGGACCTGGTGCGGTTCGCGGTGCTGGTGACGGTGCCGGCCGCGTACGCCTCCGGGGCGTTGACGTACGCACACCTGCTGGTGGTGGCGGTGGTCGTCGCGCTGGCGGACATCGTGTTCCGGGGGGCGAGCGGGGCGCATCTGAAGCAGCTGGTGCCGCAGCGTCATCTGATGGAGGCGAACGGCCGGTTCGAGACGGTGCAGTGGATGGCGACGGCGGTGGGGCCGCCGGCGGGCGGGGCGCTGATCGGGGTGCTGGGGCCGGTGGTGACGGTGCTGCTGGACGCGGTCAGCTACGTGCTGTCGGCGTTGGGGGTCACGAGGATCGCGGCTCCGGAGGCGGAGCCGCCGGTGCGGGCCGGGGGCGCGTCGCGGTGGGCGGAGATCGGTGAGGGGTGGCGGGTGATCGCGGCGGAGCGGGAGCTGCGGCTGCTGTTCGCCAACAGCGTGCTGACCGGGGCGCTCATCATGGCGACGGCTCCGCTGCTGACCTATCTGATGCTGCACGACCTGGGGTTCTCGCCGCTGGAGTACGGGCTGGCGTTCGGGGTGCCGTGCCTCGGCGGGATCCTCGGGGCGCGGGTGTCGCGGCCGCTCGTCAAGCGGTACGGGCGGCGCCCGATCATGCTGGTGTTCGGGGTCGGCCGGGCGTTGTGGCTGGTCGGGCTCGCATTCGTCGGGACGGGGATCGGGGCGCTGCTGCTGGTGATGGCGATGGAGCTGGGGATCATCACCTGCATGGGGGTGTTCAACCCGATCTACGCCACGCGGAGGCTGGAGCTGGTCGAGGCCGGGAAGGTCGCCCGGATGGTCACCGCCTGGACGGTCAGTTCGCGCACCGCCATCGCCGTCCTCACGGCGCTGTGGGGTGTGCTGGGCGGGTTCGTGGGCGTGCGGGCGGCGATCGCGGTCGCGGGGGTGCTGCTCATCGGGGCGTGCGCGTTCCTGCCGTGGCGCCGGGAGCCGTCCGGTGTCACGGGAGACGCGTCGCCCGAGGCCGGGGTCCGCGTCCCGGGGTGACGGGAGGCTCGGTCTCGCGCTGCCAGAGGGTGCGGTAGAGGCCGGGGCGGGAGATCAGTTCGGCGTGGGTGCCGCGGTCGGCGACGCGGCCCTCGTCGAGGACGATGATCTCGTCGACGGCGTCCAGGCCGGTGAGGCGGTGGGTGACGAGCAGGGTCGTGCGGCCTTCGGTGGCGGTGAGGAGGTCGGCGGTGAGCTCGTCGGCGGTCGCGGTGTCGAGGTGCTCGGCGGGCTCGTCGAGGAGCAGGACCGGGAACCCGGCGAGGAGGGCGCGGGCCAGGGCGATGCGCTGGCGCTGGCCGCCGGACACCTGGGCGCCGTGCTCGCCGACGCGGGTGCCGAGGCCGCGGGGCAGCGACTCGATCCAGTCGAGGAGGCGGGCGCGGCGCAGGGCGTCGCGGATCTCGGCGTCGGTGGCGGCGGGGCGGGCGAGCCGGACGTTCTCGCCGATCGTCGAGTCGAACAGGTGGGCGTCCTGCGCGCACAGGCCGATGACCGTCCGGACGTCGTCGCCGGTCAGTTCGCGCAGGTCGGTGCCGTTGAGGGTCACCGAGCCGGACGCGGGCTCCAGGAACCGGAGCAGGACGGAGGCCAGGGTCGTCTTGCCGGAGCCGGACGGCCCGACGATGGCGCAGCGGCGTCCCGGCGCGAGGCTCAGGGAGATCCCGTCGAGGGCGTAGGGGGCGGTGGGCGTCCATCGGGCGCGGAGGTCCTCGACCTGGAGGGTGTACGGCGCGGCGGGCAGCGGCGACGGGTCGGACGGCTCCTCCACGGGTGGCGGGGCGTCGAGCACCGCGAAGATGCGAGCGGCCGAGCGGCGGACCCGTTCCAGGTGCTGGGCGGCGAGGGGCAGGCCCGCGACGACCTCGAACGCGGCCAGCGGGAGCAGGACGATCACGGCGAGCAGCACCCCGTCGAGCGCGCCGGACCGGACGGCGGGCACGCCCACGGCCATCGATCCCCACACGGCCAGCCCGCCCGCGAGGGCGGAGACGGCCGCGCCGAGGCCGGTGGACGCGGCGGAGCGGGCGGTGGCGCGGGTGAAGTCGCGGTCCAGGCGGGCGGCCTCGGCGAGCCGTGCGGGCGCGGCGCCGTAGGCGATGAGCTCGGGGGCGCCCTGGAGGGTGTCGACGACGTGGGACGTGAGGTCGCCGCGCAGGTCGGTGGTGCGGCGCTCGGCGCGGCGCGCCGTCGCGGACGACAGCCAGGGCGCGGCGACACCGGCCAGGAGCAGCGCGAGCAGCAGGATGACGCCCGCCGACGGGAGCAGGGCCCACGCGAGCCCCACGGACGCGCCGCCGACGACGGCGGCGACCGTGCACGGCAGCAGGACGCGGAGGAAGAGGTCCTGGACGGCGTCGACGTCGGCGACGAGGCGGTTCAGCAGGTCGCCGCCGCGGAAGGCGGGGAGCCCGCCGGGGGCGAGGCGCTCCAACCGTTCGTACACGCGCGCGCGCAGGTCGGCCAGGATGCGGAAGGTCGCGTCATGGCCGACGAGGCGTTCGGCGTAGCGGAACACGCCGCGGCCGAGCCCGAACGCGCGGACGGCGACGATCGCGACCATCAGCATCAGCACGGGCGGGTGCTGGGCCGCGCGGGAGATGAGCCATGCGGAGGTCGCCATGAGGCCGACGCCGCTGCCGAGGGCGAGCACGCCGAACAGGACGGCGAGCAGGAGCCGTCCCCGTGCGGGGCGGGCGAGCCGGAGGAGTCGGAGGATCATGCCGCCACCGCCGCGGGCTCGACGGTGACCACCCGGTCGGCGAGGGTGGCGAGGGCCGGGCGGTGCGCGACGAGCAGCACGGTCCGGCCGGTCCTGAGGCGCTCGACGGCGTCGATCACCGCGGCCTCGCTTTCGGCGTCGAGGTTGGAGGTGGGCTCGTCCAGCAGGAGGAGCGGCGCGTCGCGCAGGAACGCGCGGGCGAGGGCGATGCGCTGGCGCTGGCCCGCGGACAGGCCGGCGCCCCGGTCGCCGAGCGCCGTCTCGAACCCGCCGGGCAGGGCCTCGACGAACTCCAGCGCGTTCGCGGCCTCGGCGGCGGCGCGCACGTCGGCGTCGGGGGCGTCGGGGCGGCCGAGCCGGATGTTGTCGGCGACCGTCCCGGCGAACAGGTAGGGGCGCTGCGGGACCCAGGCGATCCGGTCGCGCCAGGCGTCCGGGGCGAAGCCGGCGACGTCGTCCCAGTCGGCGAGGACGCGTCCCGCGTCCGGCCGGACGAACCCGAGCAGCACCGACAGCACGGTCGACTTCCCCGCGCCGGACGGTCCGACGAGCGCGACGGTCTCGCCGGGGTGGACGGTCAGCGAGAAGCCGTCGAGCGCGGGGACGTCGCGTCCGGGGTAGGCGACCGTGACCCCGTCCAGCCGGAGCGTCGCGCGGGACAGGTCCGGGACGTCCGTCCGGGTGCCGGCGGCGGGCGGCGGGGTCTCCAGGACCTCGAAGATCCGGGACGCGGCGGTGAGGCCCTCGACGCTTGCGTGGTACTGCGCGCCGACCTGCCGCAGCGGCAGGTACGCCTCGGGCGCGAGGACCAGGACGAGCAGCGCCGTCTCCAGCCCGAGGCCGCCGTTCACGAGCCGCAGCCCGATCGACACGGCGACGAGCGCGACCGACAGCGTCGACAGCAGTTCGAGGACGAGGGCGGACAGGAACGCGACCCGCAGCGTCGCCATGGTGGCGCGCCGGTGCCGGTCGGTGACCTCGCGGATCCGGTCGGCCTGCGCGCGCGCCCGGCCGAAGATCTTCAGCGTCGGCAGTCCGGCGACGACGTCGAGGAAGTGGGCGGCGAGCACGGACAGCGTCCGCCACTGCCGGTCCATCTTCCGCTGCGTGGTGAGCCCGACGAGGATCGCGAAGACCGGGATGAGCGGCAGCGTCGCGGCGACCGTGACGGCGGACGGCCAGTCGCCGAGCAGGATCCGCAGCCCGACGGCCGCCGGGACGATCACCGCGAGGACGAGCTGCGGCAGGTAGCGGGAGAAGTAGTCGTCGAGGGCGTCGATGCCGCGGGTGGCGAGGGCGGCGAGCTCGCCGCTGCGCTCGCCGGACAGCCAGCGCGGTCCGAGCGCCATCGCGTGGGCGAGGAGCCGGCCGCGCAGCTGCGACTTCACGGCGGCGGACGAGCGGTGCGCGGCGGTCTCCTGCAGCCACGCCACCAGGGCGCGCGCGGCGACGACGGCGAGCAGGAGCAGCATCGGGGTGCGCAGCCCGGTGAGGGTCGCGCCGCGGAGGAACGCGCGGGTGAGCATGTCCGCGAGCAGCGTCGCCTGCGCGATGATCAGCGCGGCGGTGGCGGTGCCGAGCGCCACGGAGGACAGCAGGAAGATCCGGGTGGTCCGGGCGTAGCGCAGCAGCCGCGGGTCGAGGGGCTTCACCGCACCGGCTCCGGCTTCTTCTTCGGCGCGGCCGGGATGTGCGCGGTGCCGATCCGCTTGCGGAACACCCAGTACGTCCACCCCTGGTAGATCATCACGATCGGGGTGAACGCGGCGGCGACCCACGTCATGATCTTCAGCGTGTAGTCGCTGGACGCGGCGTTGTCCGTGGTCAGGGTGCCCGACGCGAGGGTGGACGGCATCACGTCCGGGAACAGCGCGGTGAACAGGGTGGCGACGGCGAGCACGATGGCGGCGCCGGTGCCGATGAACGCCCAGCCCTCGCGCCCGCGCCGGTTCGCGGCGGCGGCGAGCAGCAGCCCGGCGGCGGCGCCCCCGGCGGTCAGCCAGGTCACCGGCTTGCCGTGCTGGAGCTGGGTGATCAGCAGGAAGCTCCCGCCGGCGGCGATCGCGGCGACGACCGCGATCTCCGCGACGCGGCGCGCCCGGAACCGGATCTCGCCGGACGTCTTCAGCGCGAGGAACACCGCCCCGTGCAGGACGAACAGGACCGTCGTGGTGAGGCCGCCGAGCAGCGCGTACGGGTTGAGCAGGTCGAGCAGCGTCCCGGCGAACTCGTGCGAGGCGTCCAGCGGCACCCCTCGCACGATGTTGGAGAACGCGACGCCCCACAGGAACGCGGGCAGCAGGCTGCCCCAGAAGATCGCCCGGTCCCAGCGGGCCCGCCAGCGCGCGTCGTCCCGCTTGCCGCGGTACTCGAACGCGACGCCGCGGACGATCAGCGAGAGCAGGATCGCGAGCAGCGGCAGGTAGAAGCCGCTGAACAGGGTGGCGTACCACTCGGGGAACGCGGCGAAGGTGGCGGCGCCGGCGACGATGAACCACACCTCGTTGCCGTCCCAGACGGGCCCGATGGTGTTGATGACGACGCGGCGCTCGACGTCGTCGCGGCCGAGGACGGGCAGCAGCATCCCGACGCCGAAGTCGAAGCCTTCGAGGAAGAAGTAGCTCGTCCACAGGAAGGCGATGATGACGAACCAGACGGTGGTGAGTTCCATGGCCGGATCCCTCGGTAGGCGGGCTCGGTAGGCGGGCTCAGTAGGCGAACGCGAGCGAGCGCTCGGCGTCGGCGTCGTCGGAGTCGTCGCCGGACGGCGGCGGGGGCAGCACCTCGTCCTCCGTGGGCGGCCCGGCCTTGGCGTACTTGAGCATCAGCCCGACCTCGATGACCAGGAGGACGCCGTACAGCGCGGTCAGCGAGACGACGGAGATGAGCATCGACGTCGGCGACACCCCGGGCGAGACGCTCGCGGAGGTCTTGAGCACGCCGAACACCGACCAGGGCTGCCGTCCGGTCTCGGTGAAGATCCATCCGGCGGAGTTGCCGATGAAGGGGAGCGTCAGCGACAGCACGCCGGCGCGGTACACCCAGCGGTTGGACGGCAGCCGCCCGCGCCGCAGCAGCCACAGCCCGGCGAGCGAGACGAGCGCGGTGAGGATCCCGACGCCGGCCATGACGCGGAAGTTCCAGTAGGCCACGGGGACGGCGGGCCGGTAGTTGCCGGGTCCGAAGCGGGCCTCCTCGGCGGCCTGGACGTCGTTGATGCCCTTGACCTCGCCGTCGAAGCTGCCGGTGGCGAGGAACGACAGGACGCGCGGCACTTTGATCCCGAAGACCTCCCGGTGGCCGTCGGGCGTGCCGATGGTGAGGACGGAGAACGAGGCGGGCCGCTCGGTCTGGTAGAGGGCCTCGGCGGCGGCCATCTTCATCGGCTGCTGCTCGGTCATGACCTTGCCCTGGAGGTCCCCGGTGATCGCGACGCCGATGGAGGCGACGGCGGTGACGGCGAGCGCGACCTTCAGCGACGGGCGGAAGACCTCGATGTTCTTGCGCCGGGCGAGGTGCCAGGCGCTGACGCCCGCCATGAACAGGCCGCCGGTGACGAACGCCGCGGTGATCGTGTGCGGGAACGAGACGAGCTGGGTGGGGTTGGTGAGGACGGCCCAGAAGTCGGTGAGGCGGGCGCGTCCGGTCGCGTGGTCGATCCGGTAGCCGACGGGGTGCTGCATCCACGAGTTGGCGGCGAGGATGAAGTACGCCGACAGCAGGGTGCCGATGTGGACGAGCCAGATGCAGGCGTTGTGGAGCCGGCGGTCGAGCCGGTCCCAGCCGAAGATCCACAGGCCGAGGAAGGTCGACTCGACGAAGAACGCGAGGAGGCCCTCGATGGCGAGCGGGGCGCCGAAGATGTCGCCGACGAAGCGGGAGTAGTCACTCCAGTTCATCCCGAACTGGAACTCCTGCACGATGCCGGTGACGATCCCCATCGCGAAGTTGATCAGGAAGAGCTTCCCCCAGAACTTCGTAGCGCGCAGGTACCGCGTCTTGCCGGTCCGCAGCCACGCCGTCTCCAGACCCGCGACCAGGGCGGACAGTCCGATGGTGAGCGGGACGAACAGGAAGTGGTAGACGGTGGTGATCCCGAACTGCCACCGTGCGATGTCGACCGAGTCCATGGGCGGGTGCCTCTCCGGCTCATCTACTACAAGCTGTAGTACTACGTCCTGTAAGAAATACTACGGCTTGTAGTACTACGAGTCGTCGTAACGTCGCTCACACGGCGCCCGCCCGCGCACGCGCCTAGACTCGCGCGCATGGAGCTGAGGGACGCCACCCGCATGATCCTTACCGAGTCCGCCGCGCACCCGGAGCTGCTCCGGGTCAGCCGGCAGGCGCACGACGCGCTGGCCGCGGGACGGCCGGTGCCGTACACGGAGCTGAGCTGGATGCTCAGGGAGGCGGCCCGCAAGAACGTCTACCCGGCCGTCCGCGCCCGGTACGGCGCCGACGCGTTCGACGGGATGGTCGTCGCGCTCGGCCGCGAGATCGACCGGCAGGCGCCGGTCGTCCGCCGCTAGCGGCGCGGCTTCGGGTAGCCCGACTCCAGGTAGTCCTCGGGACGGGCCGTGGGCGGCCGCGGCCGCTCGCGCGACCGGTCCGCCAGCGCGTTCAGCCACAGCAGCGCGACCGCCGAGACGACGGCGAGCCCGGTCCAGTTCAGGATCGTGATGAGGTGGTCCTGCGCGCCGGTGGCGCGCGGCAGGTAGCCGCGGTCCAGCAGGTGGAACTGCCACGGCGTCCCGGTCAGGTAGAGCGTCACGGCGATCGCGAGGCCGTGCATCGAGTCCCACAGCCCGTGCAGGACGGACACGCCCGCGTAGGCCAGCACGACCGGCCCCGTGACGTGCCAGCGCGTGCGGGAGGCCGCGAACAGCACGCCCGCGATGATCGCCGTCCACAGGCCGTGGCCCAGCGGCGACAGCAGCCCGCGCAGGATCTCCGTCTCGACCATCGAGCGGACGCTGATGCCCTGCACGGTGAACAGCGCGTTGAACGCGTACCCCGCCGACTCGAACGCGGCGAACCCGAACCCGACGGTCGCGCCGAGGACGAGGCCGTCTCGCCGTGTGCGCGCGCGGAGGTGTCGTGCGACGTAGAGCAGCGCCGCTACCTTGACGGCCTCCTCGATGAATCCCACGCCGAAGTACCGCCACAGCGACGGATGCAGCAGGTACCGCTCCAGCAGCGACGCGCCGAGCACGCCGAGGACACCGCCGACGACGAACGCGCGGAACAGCAGCGGGACGGTGACCTCTCCGGACGTCCCGTGCTCGTAGGCCCACACCACGAACGTCACCGGGACGAGGAAGCTGCCCAGCAGGACGATCGTCGGCAGCAGGTTCGCGTTCGCGGTGACCACGGTGACGAGGACGGACGCGGCCCACAGCGCGAGACCCGCCCAGAACACCCGCAGCCAGGGCTTCGGCGGCCCCGCCGTGCTCGTCGTCGGTCGCACATCGTCTCCTTCCGCGACGAGTCGCTACCCGGCGTCGTCGGCGGCGAACCGGAAGGTGGCGATCCTCATACGCCCTGTCCTCATACGCCCTGCGCGCGCGCCTCTCCGCGCCGTGCCCGGCTCAGGAGGCGGCGGTGGCGCGGAAGGTGCGGCGGTAGGCGGACGGCGAGGTCCGCATGGCGCGCCCGAAATGGTGCCGGAAGGTCACCGGGCTCTCGAAGCCGACCGCCGCGCCGATCTCCTCGATCGGCACCGCGCCGTCCTCCAGCAGCGGCAGCGCGGCCATGATCCGCTGCGTGACGACCCAGCGCAGCGGGCTGGTCCCGGTCTGCCGGTTGAAGTGCCGGATGAAGGTGCGGGGCGCGAGGTGCGCCTCCCGCGCCATCCGCGCGACGGTGATCGGCTCGGCGAGGTGGTCGAGCGCCCACCGCATGCTCCGCGCGACCGGGTCGTCCTCGGCGGGCGGGGTGACGGCGGCCTCGACGAACTGCGCCTGCCCGCCCTCCCGGTGCGGCGGGACCACCAGGCGGCGCGCGACCGCGTTGGCGACGCGGGCGCCGTGGTCCTTGCGGACGAGGTGCAGGCACATGTCGAGCCCGGCGGCGCTGCCCGCGCCGGTCAGGACGTCGTCGCCGTCCACGTACAGCACGTCCGGGGTGACGCGGACGTCCGGGTAGCGGCGCTGCAGCAGGTCCGCGTACCGCCAGTGCGTCGTGGCCTCGCGCCCGTCCAGGAGGCCGGCGGCGGCCAGCGCGAACGCGCCGGAGCAGATCGACACGACGCGGGCGCCGCGCGCGTGCGCCTTCCGCAGCGCCGCGACGACCTCGGGCGCGGGGTCGCCGCGGACGTCCGGGACGGCGACGACCATCACCGTGTCGGCGGACGCGAATGCGTCCAGGTCGTGCTCGGCGGCCATCGTGAACCCGCCGACGGCGCGCATCGGGCCGCGCTCCAGCGAGCAGACCCGCAGGTCGTACCAGGGGACGTCGAGTTCGGGACGGGGCAGGCCGAACACCTCGACGACGGAGCCGAGCTCGAACGGCGCCATGCCGTCGAACGCCAGCACCGAGACGGTGTGCCGGCGGCGGGGGGCGGCGAGGCGAATGGCGGCCGGAGCAGCGGGGTGCATGGCGGCGGGAGCAGTGGGGGCGGCGGGGCGCATGGCGCGATATTAGCGGTACCCGGCATTCATGCCACTCCCGGATACCCGGCCCTCAGCCTGAGAATCGAGGCATCCGAGCGAAAACGATCGGATCGAGTAGAAGGAGTCGCCGATGAGCGCCGTCAACGCCGTGCCCGCCGCCCGCCCCGACGAGGCGCGCCGGCACTTCGCCGCCCGCCTCGCCTTCGAGACCGACGCCTCCGACGTGGCCGCCGACCTCGCCGCCGGGACGCCCGGGATCGTCGTCGTCGACACCCGCAGCGCCGAGAGCTGGGCCCAGGGGCACGTGGACGGCGCCGTTCACCTGCCGACCGCGGAAATCGCGGCGCGCGCCGCCGCGTTGCTCCCTGAGGGCGCGACCGTGGTCGTCTACTGCTGGGGACCGGGCTGCAACGGCGCGCAGAAGGCCGCCCTGGAGTTCGCCAAGCTCGGCCGTCCGGTCAAGGAGATGATCGGCGGGTTCGAGTACTGGGCGCGCGAGGGATACCCCGTCGCGACCGCCTCCGGCGCCGTCACCCGCCGGTCCCCGGACCCCCTCACGGCGCCCGTCACGGGCATCTCCTGCGCATGCTGAGGCGGCCGGGGCGAATGTTCCACCCGGGACGGGGCATAAGGAGGCACCCGGCCGACGTTAGACTCTACGAATCAATCTTCGGCGCCCCGATGGCGCCAGGCTCGTCCTTGTAGCGCACCGATCGCGTTTCCGGCGATCACACCGTGGTGCCTCCCGAGACGTGCCCCCCTCTCGGAAGGTAATGCGTGACCACAGCTGCTGCTGCACAGAACCCGTCCGCCGACCTGCCGGCCGCGCCCGAGGGCGTGACCGCGGACGTCGAGCGGGTTCCCACCTTCGCCGAGCTCGGCCTCCCGGCCGCGCTGGTGTCCGCCCTGGCCCGCCAGGGCATCGAGGCCCCGTTCCCGATCCAGGCCGCCGCGATCCCCGACGTCATGGCGGGACGCGACGTCCTCGGCCGCGGTAAGACGGGCTCCGGCAAGACCCTCGCCTTCGGCCTCCCGCTGCTCGCCCGCCTGTCGGGCCGCCGCGCCGCGCCGAAGCGCCCGCTCGCGCTCATCCTCGTCCCGACCCGCGAGCTGGCCCAGCAGGTGCAGACCAACCTGGAGCCGCTCGGCCGCGGCCTCGGGCTCAAGTTCAAGACCGTTATCGGCCAGACGTCGATGTTCAAGCAGATCGACGCGCTGCGCCGTGGCGTCGAGGTCCTCGTCGCCACCCCCGGCCGGCTCAAGGACCTGATGCGGCAGGGCGCCTGCGACCTGTCCGACATCGAGATCGCGGTGCTGGACGAGGCCGACCACATGGCCGACATGGGCTTCCTGCCCGACGTCACCGACATCCTGGACGCCGCCAAGCCCGGCGGGCAGCGCCTGCTGTTCTCCGCGACCCTCGACAAGGACGTGGACGTCCTCGTCAAGCGGTACCTGAACGACCCGGTGACGCACGCGATCGGCCCGGTGGACGAGTCCGTCGACACGATGGAGCACCACCTGCTGCTGGTCGCGCCCAAGGAGAAGGGCGCGATCACCGCCGAGATCGCCAACCGCGAGGGCCGGACGATCCTGTTCGCCCGCACCAAGCACGGCGTCGACCGGCTCGCCAAGCAGCTCACCCAGGTGGGCGTCCGCGCGGCGGGCCTGCACGGCGGCAAGAGCCAGGGCCTGCGCACCCGCACGCTCGCCGAGTTCCGCGAGGGCTCGATCAGCGTGCTGGTCGCCACGGACGTCGCGGCCCGCGGCATCCACGTCGACGACGTGTCGCTCGTCATGCACGTCGACCCGCCGGCCGACCACAAGGACTACATGCACCGCGCGGGCCGCACCGCCCGTGCGGGCGAGCGCGGCACCGTCGTCACGCTCGTCCTGCCGCACCAGGTCCGGTCCACGTCCGCGATGACCCGCCGCGCCGGCATCAACGCGCCGCGCGTCCGGGTGGCCAGCGGCGACGCCGAGCTGGTGAAGCTGACCGGGGCGCGCGTCCCGTCCGGCATCCCGATCGAGGAGCCGCTCATCCCGGAGCGGCCGCGCCGCGAGGGCGGCCGGGGCGGCCGTCCGGGCGGGCGCC